>JANPIG010000022.1:0-23865 GCA_031424875.1 Cytophagales bacterium | reverse complement strand
CCTAACTTTAAATCTATCATTATTGAGTGGGCTCAGCGTGAAGGAAAACCCATTCGCTTTGATATTGTGGAAGAAGGAGCGAAGCATAATAAAGAATTTACAGCCACTATATTCGTATCTGACGAAGCCTTTTCGGTAGGGCAGGGGTATTCTAAAAAGAAAGCCGAACAGACGGCAGCGATGAAGGCTTGCGAAAAGTTGGAGATAAGTTGAGGAAGTGATTGTGAAGGTAAAAAATTGGCGAATTGTCATAAAATTTGATACGGATTACATTTATTTAGTTTAAAAACACTTTCTACTTGATAAAGAGCTGAAAGTGTTTTTTTTTGAAAAAAATATAAATTTAAACTCCCCAAAAATGTTTGGTTTAGTTTTTGCGTTCTACTTAAAGAATTACGTAATTTTGACTATCCCCATTTTCAATAATAATATTAAATTTTTTAAGGAAGCATGAAGTTAGATTTGTCGGCAATCGAAAAATACGCACAGCAATATGCTGCTAAAGTATGTGATGATTTTTTCAATAGAACAGCTACTATAAACGGTCAGCAAATTTTGAAGTTGAGCAATGTTGCTCAAGTGAATATGTTTGTCGTAAGCGACCTTTTTGGGCGTTGGAAAGCTGATAGTGAGGCTTTTAAAAGTCCCTATTTTAATTTTGAACATGAGGAAGTTAAAGCCGCTTTAAAAACTTTTATGAATATGGCTTCACAGCACATTATGGTGAAGCGTGAAGATTTTGAGCCAATGTTATCAAAAGCGGTGAATAAAACGTTGGTGCTTCTATTAGACCCCAGCAAACATTTTGATGATTATGTGAGAGATTCGCCTGATTTTATGTTTACCAAAGACCGCTTGGCTCAATTGTCGAAATATACCAAAATCAATGCCCAAGTTGCCAAAGCCATGACCGATAAAATGGCTGATGAAGATAAAGTGTATGTAACCACGGCATTGGGTTGGCTAACTGAAATTGATGCGAAAGCAGATTTTGAAAATCCTGATAAATATTTAGAAATGCTTTCGGCTACTGTACCTTTACAGAAAGATAATTTTATAAAATCAACTACAAAAAAGGTGGCTGAGGACAATTCAGCCATGAAAATGCAACAATCATTCTTTGACATAGATCCTGAGGATGAAGAAATGGATGATGAAGATGCACCACTACCAACTGTTGCTCAAGTACAAGCAAAATTTGAAGCGGAAGGTCCTGTAATGAATGTAAAATTGCCTGGTTTAGATCGCTTGAATGATACCTTCACGGATGACTTGCCAACCGTGAATGACCTTTTGAAAAGGGAAGTTATCGGAACTGGTACTCCACTATCAGACTTAGCTTTTAGTCGCCCAATTAAGAGTATTGTGGACGGGATTAGTCTAAATCAAAAGTTTGTTTTTATAGGAAGATTATTTGATGGTGATATAAATTCATACAATAGAGCAGTTGAAGATTTAGATAATTGTTTAAATTTTCCAGAAGCTAAAAACTTGATGAACAAGGCATTAGCCCCAAAATACAACTGGATAATGGCTGCCGAAGAAGCCAATGATTTTTTGGAAGTGGTGGGGAGGAAGTTTCAGGTTTAATTACCACAAAGGGAGATGAGGGAAGATAGGTTTTGTTGAGCAGAAATATATTATTAACCACTATTTTAATAAATGGCGAAGAAAAAAGCCAAAAAACATCAAGACTTTGACATAGTTTTGAAAGACCTTTTTGTAGAAATTTTCCTACCTTTTATTTCTCAGCAATTGGGAATAAAAATGGAAAATATTGTACCTATTGACACTACTATAAAACGCACACAAGAACGTAGAATTGACTTTGCGTGTAAGGTTTTAGAAGAAAATGAGCATATTATTCAAGTAGAATTTCAGACCAGTAATGATAGAAAGATGCACTATCGAATGCTGAATTATTATGAGAATTTAAGCAATGTTGATGGATTGCCAGTGAATCAATTACTAGTTTATGTGGGAAAGGATAAATTGACGATGAAGAGTAGGATTGAACATCCTAATTTGAAATTCAACTACAAAATTATTGATGTTTCGACTATAAATTATCATGATTTGGTTGAATCAAACTTTCCAGAAGCCATTATTGTTGCTATTTTGAGTGATTTTCAAAATGATAACCCCGAAGAAGTAATTGCTCTGATTTTGAGGAATTTAAGAAATTGTGTAAAAGAAAATGCTCGGCTACAACGATATTTTGTAGGTTTGGAAATTTTATCAGAATTACGTAATTTAGATTCGGAAACGATAAAACAAATTAGAGATATGCCAATTAAAGGAATAGATATTAGAAAAACTTATTTCTATCAAGAAGTTAGTCGATTGAGTAGAGAAGACGGGCTAAGTGAAGGATTAAGTCAGGGACTAAATCAAGCGGAAGCTATGCTGGAAAACACTGCTATAAATATGCTCAAGAAAGGAATGAGCGTTGATGTTGTGGTTGAGTGTACGGGTTTAAGTTTATTAAAAGTGAAAACATTACTTAAAAAAATAAATAAATAATTGTTAGCTCATTTGAAAAAATGGGCTTTTTTTATAACCACTATCAAAAAACAATCAGATGAAAAAAGTTCTACTTTTCATTATTTCACTATGTGCCTTCCAATCGCTTGCCCAAGAGTATCCTCGCAAGGAAATTAATATCCGCAATTTTATTCAAGACATTGTTGGCAATCCCGACGGAGGAGTAAATGAAGACCTTTTTGAGTCGCTATACCAAAATTATTTGAATCCTATTGATTTGAATAAAGTCAATCGTGAACAATTGGCTTCGGTATATATCCTTTCTGAAAAACAACTCAATTCATTTTTTAATTATCGTCAAAAGGCGGGTAACTTGCTGTCTATCTATGAGTTACAGGTTATTCCAAATTTTGATTTAGCTACTATTTATAAACTCGTTCCTTTCGTAGCCGTAAAACCTGATGGGCTTTCCTTTAGAACTCTGACCGATGGTTTTGGCGGATCTAACCAATATTTGCTGTTGCGTTATGCCCAAATTTTGGAAACAAAAAAGGGATTTACTGACCCTACATCAAGTAGTAAAGTACGTTACGAAGGTTCACCGATGAAGTTATATGCCCGTTACAAAATGTTTTCTTCTAAAGATTTTAGTTTAGGATTTACCCTTGAAAAGGATGAAGGAGAATCGCAACTGACTGATTTTAAGTCTTTCCACATAAATTTTCAGAATAAAGGTCGTTGGAAAAATATCACTCTTGGCGACTATCAATTACAATTGGGACAAGGATTAATCTCTGCGGCAGGTTTTTATATTGGTAAAGGTTCAGAAACAGTGTTGACAGTTCGCAGGAATCAATTGGGAATTCGCCCATATTCATCGGCTTTGGAAAACAACTTTTTTAGAGGTGCGGCTGCCACATATCAGTTGGGGAGGTTTGATATAACAGGGTTTTATTCAAGACTTTGGCGGGATGGAAATATTCTGATTGACAAGGCAACCAATTTAGAATATGCTTCTTCGTTTCAAACTTCGGGCTTGCATAGAACTGCCTCAGAAATAGCCGATAAAGGAAGTTTATTAGAAGAAAATTTGGGAACAGATATTTCCTTTAAAAACAAGGCTAATACGCTCCAAATTGGTTTGACTGTTCTGAAAACTAACTTTGATAAACCCATTCAAAAGGCTGAGAAAGACTATAATCTTTATGAATTTGAAGGAACAAATAATCTCTTAACGGGACTTCATTACAATTATAGTTATCAAAATCTCAATTTTTTTGGCGAAATAGCACGTTCATCAAGTGGAGGTTTAGGTATGGTTTCGGGTGTGTTGGGGAGTATGGGGAAACGGACAGATTTCTCTATTTTATTCCGAAAATATGACCGTGATTTTCATAGTTTTTATGCCAATGGATTCTCTGAAAATTCAAGAAATATTAACGAAACGGGTTTGTATGCGGGAATGAAGCACGCCATTACGAGAAAGTGGTCGGCATCTGCTTACGTAGATTATTTTCAATTTCCATGGTATCGTTATTTGGTAGATAAACTTCCCACACAAGGCTTCGATTATTTAGGACGATTGACTTATCAACCCAGTAAAACGTTGCAGGTATTTTTTCAATTTAGACAAGAAAATAAGGAGGAAAATACAAAAATCACGGAGACTTATATTGATAAAGGAAAGGAAAAAACTCGTGATTTTACGGTGGTGCGAGATAGAAGTAGAAGCATTTTTATTGCTAATTTAGACTATAAGATTTCCAAAGTTTGGAATATTCAGACTCGTGCATCGTATAGTACCTATAAGTTTGACGGTCAAGCATTTACACAAGGATTTGCCATTGCCCAAGATATAAATGCAGACCTCGGAAGGCTGTCATTATCAAGTCGTTTGGCATTTTTCAAGACTGACGATTATGACAATCGGCAATATTTTTATGAACAAGATGTTCTCTATGCTTTTTCATTTCCCGCCTATTATCAACATGGAATCAGGCATTATTTGATGGCTCAATACAAGATCACTCGCAATGTAGATGCGTGGGTACGTTGGGCAAGAACCGATTTATTTGATGGCGGGATTTTTAGTTCGGGTTTAGAGGAAATTCCCTTGTCGCATCGTTCGGAATTGAAAGTGCAGGTTAGGTTACATTTTTAGAATCCCAATCCTTAACAATCCTTTAACATCTTGTAAATCATCAGTTTAAAGTAAATGCTCAATTTTGTTTCGGAAAATAAACCGTCATAAAATGAGCAAATTCTTATTTGTAGTACAAGGTGAAGGGCGTGGACACCTCACGCAAGCCATTTCTCTTTACGAAATACTAAATCAGGCTGGTCATCAAGTGGTTTCGGTGATGGTGGGAATGGATGATGAACTGAATTTGCCTGCGTTTTTCAGAGAAAAAATTAAGGCAGAAATCAATACTTTCCCTGCTCCAAGTTTAGTGTATGGACAATCGAAGGCAGTTCGAGTTTGGGACACCATTTCTACGCACGCAAAGAAAATACGAAAATACCATAGAAGTATTCAGTTTTTAGCCCAAAAAGTATCAGAACATCAACCCGATGTAATTGTGAATTTCTACGATATGATTTGTGGATTATATTCACAGTTTTATCGCCCTCAAATTCCAGTAGTTTGTATTGGTCATCAATATTTATTGCTTCATCAAGCCTTCGTTTCGTTGCCTGATAAGCAAATTGACCGCTTTTTATTGAACCTCAATACGCAGCTCACCTCTTTGCGAGCTACTCGTAAATTAGCTTTGTCTTTCGTGCAAATGCCTGATGATGAGGAGCATAATATTATTGTTACGCCTCCTCTATTGCGTAATGAAGTCAAAAAAATGTCCGTTTCCTCTCGACCTTTTATACTTGCTTACATCACTCACCACAAGCTTAGCGAGGATATTATTAATTGGCACTGTAAACATCGAGACGTTGAGATTCATTGTTTTTGGAACAATAGGGAATTTGTGGACGAATGGGCTTTTAGTGAAAATCTGACCTTTCATCAGGTCAATTCTGAGAAATTTTTACGTATGATGCAAGCGTGTTCGGGCTTAGTTTGTACGGCAGGTTTTGAGTCTGTTTGTGAAGCAATGTATTTGGGAAAACCCATTATGATGGTGCCAGTCCCCAATCATATCGAACAGCAAATCAATGCCTTGGATGGTGAAAGGGCAGGGGCGGGCATTGCAGATTCAGCATTTAATTTGAGCCGTTTTGTTGAATATTTACCAATTCATCAAAATGTACAAGCGAATTTTCAGGCTTGGCAAGGGCAAACGGCTCAGATTTTTCTAAGAAATTTAGAAGAATTAGCTCAGAAAGAAATGGAAGTTTATACGTTCAGAAAAGGAGGGAATACGACCATAAAATCTTGGTGGAAAGCTTGGAAAGGGGCTTTCTAAATCTTAATGTTGTATAACAACAGAAACGCCGAAACAAAAAGTCTCGGCGTTTGCTTTATTACACCAATATGAAAATCCAGATGGACTTTCTCCCTGCCGAGGCAGAGAGGAAATCTCTTTTTCGATGTTCGGGGTTTGGTTTTCGATATTTGATGCTTGTTATTCGATGTTTGGATAACGAACATCAAACATCGAAAATCAATATGGTTTCACAATTTTCCATTCATGTGCCTTCTTATCATAAGATAAATGTTCGTCGGGCCACTCTATATATTGTTTCATGGGAATTTGAGCATTGAGATTCCCATTTTTAATTAATTCTTGGAATAAATAGGCTCCTCTTTCTTTTACAATTTCTTCTTTTAAATGTGGGGTATTCGCTATTTCTTCAAATTCTGTGGGTGTAGTGGAATTTTCTTTCAACTTAAATTTACCCAAAACTCCTCTTCTAAAACTACTTCCTCCTACAGGACGAATTACGAAAAAATAACTCCAACCATCTTGAGATTCTTGTAAATTTTCAAGACTAAATTTTGATATACTTTTTTCGTAAAAACTTCTAAATTGAGGTTGAAATTTTGTTTCGGATGTAGCATTTGGGGCAAGTGAATATAGATAAGTGACAATATTTGTGAGTAAGCTATCTCTTTGAATGTCAGATAAATAAATGTTAGATTTAGCGTTTTTGGATTGACAGGAAAGGATGGACATGATAATTAATATTCCAATTATTACGTTTTTCATATTGGTAATTTTTTGTCTGAATTTGGATTCGTAAGACTGTTGGATTATTAGGATTGTTCATAGATCAATAATCTCAAAAATCCTTTAATCCTACGAATCCAAATTCAGATTGAGTCGCAAATACAATTTATAATTTCATATAAACCACGGCTTGTGGGCTAAATTCTGTCCAACCGGCTGTCCAATCTATATCTTTAAATGCTCCTACGTAATCCGTTTTTGTAAAGAAAGCGGGCAAAGTTGTGGGCAAATTAACTCCTTTTAAAGTAGAAGTGGCACCTAATATAAACGTTGGACGACCCGTTGTAAATAATGAAGGACTTAGGCCAAGCGTAGAGGTATTTGCCAATAATTTATTTCCTGGCTGCGCTATAAACCATTCCGAAGGTTTTTTAGTACCAATCATAATAGCTGTTGCAGCTGCAGATTGCTCGTTATCAACAATGCCAAAACCTCTTGGTAAGTTGGTATCTCCCTGACCAAAACCATTGGTTCCCCATTTATCTAAACCAGCTACTACGTTATTTTGAAGAACAAGTTCCCCTTTTGTGGCACTTCCTTTGGAATCTCCTCTTTGGCTATCAATATAAATACCATTTGGATAACCTGTAAATACCGTATTATAGATATTAAGCTTGCTGTTTCGACGTATTTGAGCGCCGTTTTGAAATTGTGAACTAATCGTAATTAAATCTCCCTTGGGTCCAATGATTGACATATTGGCAAAAGTGGCTGAGGTGAATGGAGCATTTGAAGAACCTGGGTTATCATTATCACTTTCAAAACCATTTGAACCTGAAATATCAGCTTGTGTTGCTCCACGAATACCAATACCAAACTGAACGTTTCCAGAGAAGCCATTATCAGTATCAAAATCGTCATCCAAGCCCTTATAAGCTACTAAGTACTTGGCGTTTACATTGCCACCAAACCACTCAAATGAATCATCTAACCCAAAAGATGCTTGTAAATATTCCAACGATGTGCCTGAACCTACTGAGCCAAAAGTGAATGAATTAACCTCTTGATTGGGGTTGATAGGAATACCAGCAAATTCAACTCGAACATATTTTAAAGAACCCGAATTATCAGTATTGTCAGTCCCGCCATGAAATGCTCCATAGCCACCTTCTAATTCACGGTTTGCTTGGGTATCGGGTAAGTTGTTGACAGCTCTTCCACAAATAACCAATCCGCCCCAATCTCCTGCTTCACGTTCACCAACGGCACGTTCAGAAGTCATGATAATAGGTTTTGCGGCTGTACCTTCAGCAATTATTTTACTCCCTCTCTGGATAACCAAAGTACCTTTTGAAGCACGCTCGCCAATAATTAAAGTTCCAGGTTGGATAGTCAGAACGCCCGTTTTTGTAATTGTTCCAAATACTTGTTCAGCACCTACTCTCACAAAGCCTTTCAACTTATAAATTTTATCGGCTGTCCATGTAATATTTCCTTCCAAAACTCCTTCAACCGTTACTACCGTGGGAGCGGCAACTGCTGAAACCGTTACTGGAATGGTTGTTAGGGCAGAAACTTGATTAGAATTATCTGTTACTTGAATCGTGAAGTTTACCACTGTATTTGCCGCCAAATTTTCAACCACATAATCTTTAGTATATTCTAATGTCTTTTCGCCAGCACCCGATTTAGTATCGAAAGCTGCACCGTTTTTCAAAACTACAATTGATTTTATACCTCCTGGGGCATTGATTGAAGTTTTCAACTGAACGGTTGTCCCGGGCGTACCTGCCAAACCAGTAGTGGCAGTAAGCGTTGGGATTGGCACAACGTCGGGCGTGGTATCCTTACAAGCCTGAAAAAGCGTTAGTGCCGAGAGTAAAAAAGCAATAATTTTGATAGATTTCATGAGATTAAGTAATATTTATTGAATTGATGATTTGTTGTCCCTAACAAAATTGATAGCTGGACGGAAGTCGTCCTTCGAAAGGACGACTTCCGTAAATTTCTGATTATCTAATCGTATAAACCACACCCAAAGAATACACCCTGCCTGGTGAAAAAGATTGAATAGTTTGGTCTGAACTACTATCAAAACTTCCGTCTCTATTTCCGTCTTGAAGAATTAAGTTTTTATTATTCAGAATATCTGTAATACCACCTTTTACGATAAGATTTTTGTAAATTTCCTTCGAGAATGTAAGGTCAAGCACATTGCGGGGCATTTCGTACCAGTCTGGATAACCTGCTGCAAATGAGTTGCCTACGGCATAAATACGCTTGCCAATTACGTTGAAAAGTAAACTTAATTGAGCATTTTTCTTAATATCATTATAGTTCAATCCTGCATTGATGATGTATGGCGACTGCCCTTGAAGCGGACGATTGTCTGACTGGTTGATAGTAGTTGAGCCAAATTTTACACGGCTATAAATGAACGCACCATTAAAAACTACATTGAGTTTATTAAAGAATTTGGAATCTGCCAATTTATCCAATGACTTTCTAACTTCAACCTCAACCCCTGCGCTAAAGGCACTTTCAGCGTTATTGAATGAGATATTGTTATTATTTACCCCATCAAAAACTACTTCAATGGGATTGCTAAATTTCTTGTAGAAACCTGCAATTGACACAATTTCAGAAGGCGTTGGGTAGAACTCATAACGTAAATCGAAATTATCAATTTGGGCATTTTGTAAGCTTGAATTACCCGTGATTACTCGGTTATTTACAAAATCATAGAAAGAAAACGGAGCAATTTCTCTGAATTCTGGACGGTTCAAGGTTTTGCCATACGCCAATCTGAACAATGATTTTTCTGAGAAATTATAGGTCAAATTCGCTGAGGGCAATATGTTTGTCAAATCACGATTATAATTGACGGGTGCATTTTTAGAAATATCAAAACTGTTCAATTTCTGAACATTCTTTTCCATTCGCACCCCCGCAATGATGTTCAATTTCTTGGTGAAAGAATAATTTGCCGAAGCATAGAATGCAATCTGATTGTTGCTTGCAGTGTATGAATCGGAGGCGTTGGTTTGCTCGTCAACTTTTACACCGTTTGTCAAATTGATATTCTGTTGAGCAAAAATCTGGTCAATTGGTAATGAACCAATATTAAATAACGAACTATTAGCACGAACATAACCAAGATTTCGAGCATTAAAACTACGGTCTTTATTTTCGTAAAAGGCACCTACTTTTAATTCAATTTCTTTATTTTCTTGTAATGTCTTTCCTTTCTGAACTACTAATTTCTGAACAATATTCATGCCTGCCATCGTGGCTTTTTCATCCAATAAGATATTCGTTCTACCTAAATTCACAGTCTGAGCTGCTCCGAAAGGTACTAACAATATTGGTTCATTTGTGCCATCCACCGAATATCTAAAACGTTTATAATCAGGCTGGTCACGATAAGATTTGTTATAAGCAATTACCCAATCCAATTTAGTTTTATCATTGTTTAAATTATGACGGCCCACTAATTGCCCCGTGTAGATTCCTCTGAAAATTTGGTCTAATGACCTCACATTCCAATTAGCCCCATTTTCAAAACCATTTCTGTTCACATATTGAGCATTACTCATTTGGTTGAAAAGGTTTTTGAATTCGATGGTATGTTTGTCGTTAAACTTTATTGCCCAGTTGTGCAAAATTCCCAAACGAATAGAAGAATTATATTGTAAATCTCTAAATTTGGTATCTTCGTTTATCGACGTTTCACTGTTTTGCATGGCAGTATAACCAAAATCACTTCTTAACATTTCAAATGTAGAGCGAGTGTTGCTATAATTAACTGCTGTGACATTTGCCAATTTAACTGTCTCATTATCAATTAGTTTGTATGCCCCCGTAAGAGTCATACGCATATCAGGCAAGGCAGTTGAGGCTATGGGAGTCCACGTATTCCTCAACAATTGCCCCGCCTGAGTTAATGCGACTGGGTTTGAGGTTGAAAGTTGTTTTAGGTCTGCTGTATTAGGAAAATATTTTGGAAGATTGGCGAATCCATTGTTGAAACCCAATAGATAGTTTTTACCTGTTTGAGGTTGGAAAAACTCTTGGCCAGTTGTACCCTCACGTGAACCCGCACTGACATCAATCGTGAAATAATTATAATCAGGAATACTTTTAGTGAATATTTTTACCACACCACCTGCAAACTCGCCAGGTAGTTCAGCGGCAGGAGATTTAAAAACCAAAATACGGTCAATTTGAGCCGAAGGAATTACATCAAATGAAAAAGAACGGACATCCGCCTCCATACTTGGGGCAAAAGCATTGTTTAACATTACTGTATTGTAACGTTCGTTCAAACCACGAATGTTAATGAACTTTTCATTGAAAATAGTTACCCCAGGTACACGTTTAACTACTTCAGCAGCATTTCTATCAAGGGTTTTACCAATTTGTGCGGCAGAGATACCACTTACAATTTGCTGTGCAGCCTTAATTTCAGAAATAACTGAAACCTCCGTATTAGTCAATTTCTGACCAATTACTTTTACTTCATTCAAAGTTGCTCCTTCTTCCTCAACCAACGTATTTATTTCAGTAACTTGTTGAGCAAGCACTTGTACATTTTCAATAAATTTAGGTTTATAACCTACAAAAGAGATTTTCAGTTTATAAGTACCAACGGGAACAGTACTAATGGAGAAAAAACCATTAATATCAGCAGAGGCTCCTTTGTTCAAGCCTTCGATAAAAACGGTGGCTCCTACCAAATCTTCTTTGGTTTTTACATCCTTAATAGTACCTCTGATTGTGCCGTCTTGGGCGAAAGTGAAAGAAATTGAGAATAGAATAAATATTAGTGTACTCAGTAATTTACGTGTCATCATATTGGTTTTTTTTGATGACACAAAATTAAGGACGCTATTTAACCCTATTGTTACGAGTGCATTATGCTTTTGTTATCCTTATGTTAAGGGAATGTTATGTAACAAAAATAATCTTAAGTTATTGAATTGTTAATTTGTTGACACATTTATCTTAAATTAATTATATAACTCTTTGATTTTTAATGGTTTGAATAATTCAGCGATTCAATAATTTAAACTTATTTACTCATCAAAATGATAAAATAAGCCAATTGTAAAAGTAGATTTTTGAGAAAATTGACGATAGACGGTTCCATCATCTTGTTTCCATAAAAAAGCTTCACCAGGCTCTGCTATATTAAAATAGGTGCCTTCGCCATGAATACTAATACGGTCGCTAAATTGATATTTCAAGCCCACTCTAAACGCTGCCAAGTAGGCAGGAGTGGTATAAGTATCAGGAATTTCTTTTAGGGTATTGACTAATCCTGCTATAGGTGTAACTGTGAAAAAGTGCAAACCAGCTCCAAAACCTACGTAAGGCTTCAACCGCCAATCTGTAGGGTACCAATCAAAATCAAAAGTAAATGGGACTTGGGTAATGGAAACGTCATTAGCATTTGTTTGCCCCATAAAGTGATTATTCATTATTCGCAAACCCAGCCCCATAGAGAAATGCTCAGAAGGAAAATATTTGAAAGACAGACCATTGGATATACCCATTTGTTCAGAAGCAATGCCTTTGTTGTCATTAATTGGCAATAAAACGCCACTCTGAAAACCCACAGCAAAATGACCAACTGTTTTGGTTTGAGCCACAATAGATTTAGCACTAAATAGAAACAATATCACCAAAACAAGAGAACTCCGAAGAAGCATAAGGCTGTGTTTTATAAGTAAACTTTTTAAGATACACAGAAATCATCCTCCAAAAGGACGACTTGCGTAAATTTAATCTGATGCTAAATTAAGTAAAATCTGTCAAAGGATAATTATTTATCGAATCTACATTCCGAAAAATTCCCTTACCTTTGCAACAGTTTATGGTGCTTTATGTTTGGAATCGTCCAGATGTGATGCTTAATAGGGAAATCGGTAAAAGCCGATACTGTCCCCGCAACTGTAAGTTTTGTAAGTCGTTTCCATGCTTCAATAGCCACTGGGATTAGTTGTGAGTTAGTGATTTGTGAGTTAGTGAATTTTAAAATCACAACTCATAAATCTCCAAATCACAACTAACTTGGGAAGGTTCGGGAAAACGATAGAACGAGTCAGGAGACCTGCCATTAAATCATTCTTGATTTTTGTTTACGGAGGATGAACAAAATCGAGCGTTCGATTATCTTTTTTATTTTCTTGGTCAAAACAACGGTAAAATCGTTGGTCAAGGCTTAACTGATAATGTTATGTCTTTCATTACGTATTCAATCCAATATCGGGTTATACTCTTTTTGCTGGGATTTCTCCCTGTGTTTGTTCACGCCCAAGAAATCCCAAACAAGCAAATTGAGGAAGTGAAAGTGCTTGGTTTTTCTACCGAACATTTCATGGCGGGATTGAAAGTTCAAAAAATTGATTCAGCCACTTTATCCAGATTTCAATTTCAAACCTTAGCGGATTTTTTGCAGTTTCAGTCGCCCGTTGCTTTCAAAAGTTATGGTTCAGGGCAACTTACTACCATTGCTTTTAGGGGAACTTCCGCCATGCACACAGCAGTGCTTTGGAATGGACTCAATATCAACAGCCCGATGGCAGGGCAAACCGATTTTTCTACTGTTCCTGTCCTGGGTTTCGACCAATTATCAATTCAATATGGTTCTTCCGCCAGTTGTGTGGGTTCTGATGCCGTTGGAGGCAGTATTTTGCTCAGTTCAGTGCCACAATGGAAGCAAAAAGGGCTGAATTTAACCCTTGGCGGACAGTATGGAAGTTTTGATAATTATAATTTTCAAACGGGTTTAAGATTCGTTCAAGTACTTAAAAATGGGTTGCAATTTTCGGGTAAAACTTTGCTTTACGGAAGTCAATTCAATAACCATTTTAACGAAACTGAACGCACCGATAATACTGGCAGAGTTTATCAGATTGAACCTTCTGAAACTTCTCAAAAAGGATTCATCCAAGATTTATACTTAAAGCAAAAGAATGGAAATTTATGGTCTTTAAATGTTTGGCTAACTGACAACAAACTTGCCATACAGCCTGATGTGCTTGATTTTAGGGAAATTACTCAGAGCAAAGCCTACCGTTTTTTATCTACATATCAACTCAAAAATACAAATCTAAAAGTAGGATTTGTTCGGGATATTATTGATTATGGTAAAGGAGATTTTTTATCCCCAAGCCATTCAGAAACAGACCGTTACATTGCCCGTGCCGAACATGAATTTTCGATTAAAAAAGAGAATTCGTTCCGAAATACTACCATCAGAATTGGAGGCGAATTTGTGCATTTTATCGCAAAAGTTGATGGCTATGGCGGTGGGGCAATCACTGAAAGTCGGCAAGATTTGTTTGCTTTAATCAGACAACAATTTACCGAAAACTTAATAGCCTCAATCAATCTTCGACAAGCGTTTTCAACCCGATATTCAGCTCCTTTTACGCCCTCTTTTGGATTAGAATATTCATTAATTTCTTCTGAAAAAAATCAATTAAAATTTACGAGTAATATTGCTAAGAGTTATCGTTTACCTTCGCTTAATGAACGGTATTGGAAGGTCTTAGGCAATTTAGCAATCCGCCCTGAAAGTGGTTTCAATAAAGAATTAGGCATTAATTGGAAACGTATAATCTCGCCAAATCTTAATACTTCTTTGGGAATTAATGCTTATCATAATTTGATTGATGACTGGACATATTGGAATCCAGACAAAGGCTATCGAGTTGAGAATTTACAGCAAGTTTTAGCGAAAGGGTTTGAATTTTCTGGAAGCGTTAAGTATCTAAAAAACAAGTATTTAGCTGGATTTTCAAGTACCTATGCCTACACCAATTCAACCCAACAAAAGGTCTATGATGTCTATGCGGTGGATGTTATCGGCAAGCAACTAATTTACATTCCCATACATACAATCACGGGTACAGCTTACGTAGGAAAGGGAGATTGGTCGTTGAATTTGCAGGGGCTTTATAACTCTGAACGCTTCGTTACGTTCGACCATTCTGGAAGACCTTTCCCACCCAATTTCCTTTTAAACTCAACGATTTCGGGCAAAATTAAGGTTGGTAAAGTGCAAACAAATCTCATTTTTCAAGTCAATAATCTAACGGATACGGTTTATCCAAGTGTCCGAAAAAATGCCATGCCTGGGCGAAGTTTTTCGCTGGGTTTGGTGGTGTCGGAAGGTTTTTTTAATCGGTAAAATTTCAGTCTACGCCACCAAGGCACAAAGTCTCCAAGTTTTGTTTATTTTTTTAGTGCCTTTGAGTCTTAATGGCTAAATAATTTTCATTACAATTTTTCATTTATATTAATCAATACAACAATGCAAATCAATTCAACTTTTGTGCGTTCAATTTTCGCAGTGTCTTTACTTTTAGGACTAAATTCATGTAGTACAACCACTGAACCAGAACCTTCTCAGCCTTATGATGCGGGGGTTTTCGTTTTAAATAGAGGTAATTTTTCGGATAATAACGGTTCAATAACATTAATCAATCCAACAACAAAAATTATCAGTTACGATATTTTTCAAAAAGAAAATAACCGTGCAATTTCGGGCGGAATTAGTGATTATGCCGATGTGGACGGGAAAGGGGTAATTTTGGTAGATAATGCCACTTCTGGAAAAGACCTTATCGAAATAGTGAACGCTCGTACCTTCAAATCTATTGCCACAATTCCTTCTACCGAATTGGAAAATCCACGTTATGTTGTGAAGGCAGGAACGAACAAAGCGTATGCAACTTGTTGGGATTCATTCAATGCTGATTATTCTTACAAAACGGGCTATGTTGTTGTAATTGATTTAGTTACGAATAAAATTACCAAGAAAATACCTGTGCAAAAAGGGGCAGAAAAGCTAATTGTGGTTGGAACAGATGTGATTGTTGGAAGCGTTGGCGGTGATAATACTATCTCGGTTATCAACACTTCAACCGATGCCGTTAGCCAAACAATTGAGATTGGTAAGAACCCAAAATTAATAGGATTGGATGCAAATGGAAAGTTATGGTTTTATGCAGGAAGTGAATTTGTGAAGTATAATGTAACATCTAAAGCGGTAGAAGCTCGCACAAAAATCACTACTTCAAATGCCTCAAAATCGCCAGGTAATTTTACTTTCAGCAAAGATAAATTATCAATCATGTACGTTTATTCGTTCTATGATGCTGCCGATGGATATAAGCAAAAAGGCGAAACTTATAGCTTTGGAATCAATGATGCAACTATTACAACGAGTAAATCTTTCATCAACAAATTATTCACAGGATTGGCAACTGACCCTGCAACAGGTAATATTTATGCTGGATTTACGCCTTCATACAAGCAGGCGGGTTACGTTTTTCGTTATCAATCAAATGGAACTTTGATAGACTCTTTAAAGGCTGAAATTGCACCAGAAGGCTTTTTGTTTAAATAAAACATTCAATCCAACCAACCATGAAAAAGACCCTAAATCCCCGCTTTTTAGCCTTACTTTGCTTCATTTTGGCAATCGCTTTGTTACGCATTGCAAACTCGGCACAATTAACACCTTTTGCCCATTATACGCCTCTGGGTGCCATGTGCCTATTCGGTGGGGCGTATTTCCCAAATCGTTGGAAAGCCTTTGCCTTCCCAATCCTCACGCTTTTGGTGAGTGATATAGTAATTAACAAGGTAATTTTTCATGGAAAATATGGAATGATGTATGATGGTTGGTACTGGATTTATGGGATTTTTGCCGTAGTAGTTTTACTTGGAAAGGTAATATTGCAAAAAATCAATGTTCAAAATATTGCCTTGGCAGCTATTGTTGCCTCGGTTTCGCATTGGGTTTTGGCAGATACAACGGTTTGGATTGGCGGTGGAACGGATTTGAGAACGATGCTTCCATTAAGTCGTGATTGGGCTGGTTATGTGCAATGTTTAACCCAAGGTTTTCCATTTATGAAAAACTTTTTGGTAGGCACATTGGCATATAGTGGTTTAATGTTTGGAGCTTTTGAATTACTGAAAGTTCGTTTCCCAAAATTAGCAATAGTATAGAAGGAGTATGAAACACGGATTAAATTGATTAGACACGGATGGAAATTAATTTATAAAAGATTATTTGAAGTATAATTCGATCTGTGTCTGACCCGTTTAATCCGTGTTCCAATTTACTCATAACACGAAAATCAAAAAACAATGAAAGCTGTTTCCTTCCTTCCTGCCGCAACGCAGATGATTTACGACATGGGTTTGCAAGACCTTTTGTATGGTGTAACCTTTGAATGTTCCGAACATTCCCGAACTGAAAAACAGATTTTGGTTCGTTGTATCATGGAAGGAAAGGACTATTCGAGCGAGGAGATTGACCGTATTTTTTCCGCTTCAAAAGCACAAGGAAAAAGCCTTTACTACGTTGAGGAAGACAAATTACAAGCAATCGCTCCTGATATTGTCATTACTCAAGACGTTTGTGAGGTCTGCCAGATTGACACAAAATGTACGCAAGCGGTGATTGATAATTTGGAGAAAACGCCACAAATAGTAACGCTAACACCCCAAAGTCTAACGGACGTATTTCAATCAGCTGTTACCATTGCCACGGCTTTGGGCAAAGAAGAAGCGGCTTTTAATTATTTGGCAAAATTGCAAACTCGAATTGATACCATAATTGATAAACTCCGAGAACATCGGGCATTGCCGAAGCGGGTGATGATGATGGAATGGATTGAACCAATTTATAACTGCGGACACTGGATTCCGCATCAAATTGCCTATGCTGGTGGCATAGATATGTTGGGAAATCCTTCGGGAGACAGTATTGTGACACAATGGGAGAAGGTTTTAAAATATGACCCTGAAATTCTAATTATCGCTCCTTGTGGTTTTGAAACCAAGCGGAGTATGGAGGAATTACATTTATTAACCTCTAAAAATGGTTGGGAGAACCTACAAGCGGTTCAAAATAAATCTGTCTATGTGCTTGACTATGATCTATTTACCCAACCAAGTGCTTCGACTTTAGTAAATGGTATTGAGATTTTGGCAGCATTATTTCATCCTACACTTTTCAAAATTCCCGAATCGCTAAAACATAAAGTTCATGGAGTTTTTGAGAATTCTTTTGTTAACCAATAACCTTTAAACCCAATTTACCACACATGGAAAAATTAAAAATTGCCTTAGATTGGACTCCAAACACTAATCATACTGGTTTGTTTATTGCCTCAGCATTAGGTTTTTATGAAGAATTTAACCTAAATCTGGAAATACTTTCTCCCGCAAACGATGATTATTCCGTAACCCCAGCCAAAAAATTAGAACTCAATGAAGTTGATTTTGCCGTAGTACCAACGGAAAGTTTATTCAGTCTTCTTCTCAAAGAAAATAAGGTTGAAGTAAAAGGAATTTACGCCATTTTGCAGGAAGATACCAGTGCCATTGTTACGTTGAAATCCAGTAATATTAATCGCCCGAAAGATTTAGACGGGAAAATATACGCCTCATTTAAAGCACGTTACGAAGATAAAATTGTGAAACAAATGGTGATTAATGATGGTGGAAAAGGAGAATTTACGATTGAATATCCAGAGAAATTAGGGATTTGGGAAACCATTTTAGCCAAAAAAAGTGATGCTTCTTGGACTTTCAAGGCTTGGGAGGGTATCGAAGCCCAAACGCAAGGTATCGAACTTAACGAATTTAGCCTAAAAGATTACGGAATTCCCTACGGATACTCACCTCTAATTATTGCCAAATCTTCGGATATTAATTTGAAAAATCAGGCTTTTAAAAACTTCGTAATCGCTACTAAAAAAGGATATTTATTTGCCCAAAACAACCCAGAAAAAGCCGTTGAAATACTTTCAAAACACATTCCTAAGCGAGATTTAGCTCAAATTGACATCTTGAAAAGTCAAAATTATTTGAATCAATATTATGGCAATGAAAATACGATTGGCAAAATGGAAACCGCTGTATTTCAGACGTTTATTGATTGGCTTTGGGAACACAATATCTTGGAAAAACGATTGGAAGCTAATGAGGTTTTTATTAATATTTCATAATTAATAATGAAAAAAAGAGCCTTAATGAATTGGTCGGGTGGGAAAGATTCTGCCTTATCGCTTCACCATATCTTACAAAATGCAGAATATGAAGTCGAACATTTATTGACTTCGTTGAATGATTCTTTCAAACGAGTTTCGATGCACGGCGTTCGGGAAGAATTGCTCGACCAACAAGCCGAAAATATCGGCATTAATTTGGTAAAATTGCGTCTGGCAGAAACCGTTTCGATGGAAGAATACCAAGCAAAAATGGCAGAAACCATGCAACCCTTGATTGATTCTGGCATAAAATATTCCATTTTTGGGGATATTTTCTTGGAAGATTTACGTAAACATCGGGAAGAACGTCTCGTAGAAGTGGGTATGAAAGGTGTATTTCCCATCTGGAAACGCCCTTCACTGGAACTTTTGGATGAATTTTGGGATTTAGGCTTTAAAACAATTGTAGTTGCCATCAACGGAAATCAATTGGATAAATCATTTTGTGGTAGAATTCTCGACCGTGATTTTGTCAAAGATTTACCTTCAACTATTGACCCTTGTGGAGAAAATGGCGAGTTTCATACCTTCGTTTTTGAAGCTCCATATTTCAAAAAATCCATTAAATTTGACCTTGGAGAAACCGTTGATAAAACCTATAATTTCAAAAATTCAGACGGTGAAGATTTGACATCAACCTATTTTTTTACTGATTTGATACCTACTCTTAACATGAAAGAAAAACACGTAGCTGATAGTTGCCCCAGATGTGGCGATATTTTCACTTGCAAGGTAAACAACGTCTTGCAATGCGACTGCATGAAGTTAGTACTGACCAAAGTTGAAACCGAATACATTGCTAACATTACCGAATGGGAGTATGATAGGAATTGTTTGTGTAATAAATGTGTGTTGGAGTTGCAAAGGGAATTTCGAGGAATTGAGAAATAGACTAAATTCGTACTTAAAATTTAATTTATTTTAGTATCAATATATACAAATGTATGAATAAAATACAAATCTCAGTTTTATTAAAATTTTTGAAATAATTCTTAGCTGACACGTTTTTTATTACTTGCTTTCACCCACCGAGTTTTGTGGCATTGAGGACAATTACATTTATTTGCGGGTTTCAATTTTTCCGTGTAGCCGCAAAATATACAGGCGTAATAACCCGAATCACTGATTTTTTCTTGCCAGGCGTCCAAGGAATCGGGCATGATGGGCAAGCCAAATTTTACTTCTTCATCGGGATAAAAAATTAAGCTCATATCACCCGAACTTTCTTGGATTGCTACTTCAATTTGGCCTAATTGAGAAACACTTTGCATTCGTAGTTCAGAGAAAAACTCGTCCTCTCCCATTGATTCTTTTGAAAAATTTTCTATAGAAAAAGCTCCATTTTTAACAAGACAAATTGGCTTGCCTTCCATGATATCTTCAAATCGTTTACTCTTTCCAATAACATAAGTAATAAATTTGTAAAGTCCAACAGTCAAGGTGAATACTATGATAGCGGGTAGAATTCCTACTTCTGTGTAAAACATCGGATCACCTGCCGCTGAACCTAAGCCAATTATTACAGCAATTTCAAATATGGATAATTGTTTTACAGCTCGCTTGCCCAATACACGAAGACTAATCAAAACGACTAAAAGCATTATCAAAGTTCTGGTGATAACCTCTGGCAAAAAATCCCAGTCTTCTCCCCCCAACATTAGCTGTTTCAAATCGAAATCTAAAAAAGTCCACAAAAAAAGCATGAATTTTGAGTTTATAAATGAAAACTCACAGTTTAAAATGAGTCTTCAAAAATTAACTAAAAATTCGTGCCATTAATTTTGACTATTTTCTACTATCAACCTACCCTTGGGCAACGTTTAAACTCCTTTGTTCTATCAAAAAGATAACGATAAGTTATAAACTCTTTGTCACGGGTGGTACCTAATTGCGATACAAAACGGTTCATTTTTGGGTTAAAATCACCCACCCAATTCATGTCAATTGTCTCGTATTGATAGTGCGGATTGTCTCGCCCAGCCTGACGAAAACGCAAGGCAATTGCAGATTCAATACCCTTTCCTTGAAAATCGGGAACGACGCCAAAAATTATTCCACAAGTACGAGTTATGACTCCCCGTTGTAACAAAAGCCAAAATTTTAGCTTCTCCCAAAGTCCAAATTTTCCGTCTAAATGCTTGACAATCTGGTTAATATCTGGAATAACGATAAAAAAGGCAATCGGACGGTCACCTGCGTAGGCAAACCACGTAAGCTGCTCGTCGATGATGGGTTTCATCGTATTTACCAAACTTTTAGCCTGTTCAGCATTCATTTCTTTAACCCCAGGAAACTTCGCCCAAGCCTCATTGAAAATCGTTCTGAAATCCTCTCCGTATTTGGCTAATTTACTTTTCTCAATACTTCTAAAACTATATTCTGGATTGGCGTAAACCTTGCGAGCTTTGTCCTCCACAGTGTCCATCACCGAAGCCGCCCGAATTGGCGAAACGTAGATATATTGTTGGAAATAATCTTTGAAACCATAGTTCTCGAAAAATGAAATATAATATTGCTTCGTCCAGGGCATTTTGTAGGTTGGTTCATATTGCCAGCCCTTTATCATCAAACCCCAAAAGGCATCTCTTTCGCCAAAATTTATGGGACCATCCATTGCCTCCATACCTTTGGAAGCCAACCAATTTTTACAAGTTTCAAATAATAAAAAAGCGGCAGATTCATCCTCAATACACTCAAAAAAGCCCATTCCGCC
The DNA here is from genome assembly GCA_031424875.1 of Cytophagales bacterium. Classification (GTDB taxonomy): domain Bacteria; phylum Bacteroidota; class Bacteroidia; order Cytophagales; family Spirosomataceae; genus Arcicella. The sequence goes on along the minus strand of JANPIG010000022.1, from coordinate 2,467 downwards.
CGTAGGTTGGTCTTCTTTATTGGCGGTTTCGTGGTTAATAAAAGCCGCAACACGTCCAATAGTTTGTCCTTCCGAATCCTGCAAAATCCAGCGAATTGCCTCCCCGTGTTTAAAATATTTATTCTTTTTTGGGTCAAAAGTATGCTCAATATCTTGGTCGAGCGGGCGAATCCAATTAGTATCTTCGGCGTACAGTTTTACGGGTAATAAAAGAAATTCTTGTTGAATTTTTTTATCGTCAGCGACTTCTAAAATGGTCATAGGGGTTGTGGATTATTTTTTTGTAAAGATAGGGGATTTTGAGGAAAATTGAGGGAGATTAACTGAGTTACCTTGAAAAGTAACCGATTAGTAACTAAGCAGTAACCAAGTAAAAATCATTATATTTGCCAATAATATATTTGCCAATAAAGAAAGTAAAAATATGGCATTACCAATTAATATAGAAGACCTCGTAAACGGGTAAGCAGACCTTATCATTTCACCCTTTCCAACATCAACAACCTAAAATCCATCACCTCAGCCCCCTTGATTTCCAAAGCTTTCAGAGTCAATTTTCCAACACCTTTATTCAGATGAATTTTACCGATTTTCAAGGGTATAAAATCCTTAACGTAAGACTCTATGCGAGGGATTCTGTCATGTTCCATTCCTCGCAAAAGTGGATTATGGGCTTTGGTTATTTTTGAAGTAACTTGTTGATTATCAAGCGATAATTGAAACGTAGAACCCAGATTTTCGGGCGAACAAGTATAGTAAATCTCCGCTTCAAAATCTCCTTCTTCCAAGACTTCTACGTCCCACACTATGGCATCATTTATTGTTTTCCAATTCGTAAAAAAGCTACTATTTGGATGTTTACTGGAACGTTGTATTCCTCCTTCGGGCTTGGCATCACGGGCGGGTAACTGTGTATATTTAAAATCTGGATGACCTATGGGAAATGCTCTTATATCTTTTTTTATACCAACCAAAACCGCTGATTTCCAATCGGTTACCGCTGATTTTAATTGATTCATTACCTCTACATTATTCGTTGAAACATCAACTTTTTGCTCTGGGTCGGCAGTCATATCAAAGAGTTTATTTTGATGGTCTAAACGATATTGTTGACTGCGAACGCTGACTTTTTCATTCCAGTAAGAAAACAATAATCGGTCGTTCCATTGCTGCGATTTTTTGGTTAATAAAGGCTTTAAACTTATGCCGTCCAAAGGTTTTTTAGATTCATTTTTGATACCCACTAAATCCGTCAAAGTAGGCAATAAATCAATGGCTGCGGATATTTTCGTAATTTTTGACCCCGCTTCAATCACCTTCGGAAATTGCATAATCAAAGGCGAACGAACGCCTCCTTCATCGGTGGAACCTTTGATGCTTTTCATTCCTCCATTCCAGCGAATTGCGTTAGGCCCGTTATCACTAAAATAAATGACAATGGTGTTGTCTTCAAGATTTAATTGCTTCAATTTTTGCATGATTCTGCCCACATTCCAGTCCAAATTTTCACACATTGCCAAGGCAGCCCGAGTGAAATTTGGGTCTTCACCATTGGCGGTCATTTCCAAAGGCTTATCTTTAAATTTTGCCCACCATTTATCAGGTACTTGCATGGGCGAATGAGGCGTATTGAAAGGTACGTACAATAAAAATGGACGACTTTTATTTTTTTCCATAAATGCCATTGCTTTGTTGGTCAAATCATCGGTCATAAATCCTTTTCCTTTCACGATTTTACCATTATGTTCGAGTGGTGCATCGAAATAATCGCCCCAATGTCCTGAACAAAAACCGTAAAATTCTTCAAAACCCTTGGCGTTTGGATGATAAGGATATTGCATTCCATTATGCCATTTCCCAAAAGCTCCTGTGGCGTAACCCGCTTTTTTGAAAACATCCGCCAAGGTAATTTCATCCAAATTAATCCTTTCGCCACCTTCCGAAGTGCTATAAACTCCACACCGAGGAGCGTAACGACCTGTCAGCAATTCTGCACGAGTGGGTGAGCAAACGGGTTGCACATAAAAACGATCAAATTGAACACCATTTTTTGCTAATTTATCAATATTTGGCGTGTTAAGATTTTTGTTTCCATTAATACTCAAATCGCCCCAGCCTTGGTCGTCACTTAATAAAATGATGACATTTGGCTGTTTTATTTGGGCGAAAATGTTACTTCCTGCCATTGATAAAAATAAGAGTAAAAGGACTAATCTGGTCATGAATCTATGTTTTTAGACGATTATTTTAGATTCAAATGTAATGAATTTTGGATTCTTATCTATAAAATGCTATTCTCTTCCTACGCATTTTGCAACGAAAATCATCTCTTTCCGTTTTACTTTTATTAGTTTTGTAAAATCTTAAAATTAAGATCATGACAGCAATACATTTGGATACTCAAAATGACAAATACTTGATTTCAGTTGATAAATCAGTATTTGATAAAGAATGGTTGGTTAGGTGT
>JANPIG010000021.1:0-1017 GCA_031424875.1 Cytophagales bacterium | reverse complement strand
TAAAAGAAGCTGGTAAAACAGTAACAGTAGTTCCTGCCGTTTATAAGACAGAAACTGAAAGTTATATGGTAAAAGAAGCTTCTAAACGTTTGGAAGTAATTCCTGCTACTTACAGAACTATTACTGAGAACATCTTCGTGGGCGGGTGCCCAACAGGTTCTTTCTTGGCAGGTTCTTGGGATAATGCTCGCAAGTCATTCGTAGGCACAGATGGTTCAATAGTTACTGGTAGCCCTTGTAAAAAACAAGAGGTTGTTCCTGCTGTACTAAAGGCAGAAACTGAGCAGTATGTTTCTAAGCCAGCATCGAAAACTTATACAGTTATTCCTGCGGTTTACAAAACAGAGACTGAACAGTATATTACTAAGCCTGCATACTCACGTGTGGAGACTATTCCTGCAGAATACAAGACTGCCTCTGAGCAAATCTTAGTGAAAGAAGCTTCAAAAGTATTAACTGTTATTCCAGGAACTTTCAAAAGAGTTACTGAGCAACGTTTACTTAAAGAAGCATCTTCTACTTTGGCAGCTCAACAGTTTGGTTACAAGACAATGTCTGAGCAGGTATTGGTAAAAGAGGCTTCTAAGCGTTTAGAAGTTGTACCCGCTACTTATAAGACTGTAACTGAGCAAATGTTATTGAAAGAAGCATCTACTACTTTAGTAACAACTCCTCCAGTATATGAGACTGTAACGGAAAGAATCAAAATCCGTGATGAATATACTAAATATGAAAAAGGTAAGGCTGACCCAGGCTGTTTGTCGGCTAATCCGGACGATTGTCGTATTCTTTGTTTAGTAAAAGTTCCTGCTGAATATAAGACTATTACGAAACAAGTATTAAAAGTTCCTGCTGCAACAAAAGAGGTTACAACTCCTGCTCAGTACCAAACCATTACTAAACAAGTAGTTGATCGTCCAGCTTCAACTCGTGAAATTGAAATTCCTGCTGAATATACTACTTTCACGAAACAAATGGTAGTAGAGCCAACAGGTGGAAATGCGGGTACTAATGCTG
>JANPIG010000020.1:0-6809 GCA_031424875.1 Cytophagales bacterium | reverse complement strand
AATTATTATTCCAAAAGAAATGCACTATTTGAGAAATTTTTTGCAGATAATTCCAGAAAATCATTAAGTGGCAATGTTATCCGTGAAATTCAACCAGACCGATTCGGAAATTTATGGATTGGAACCGAAGATGCGGGCTTGAATAAATTGAATCTTAAATCAGGAATTATTACACAATTTGTTCCAGATGGAAAAGAAAATAGTATCGCTTACTCAAATATTCAAGGATTGCTGAATGTTGGGAATGATTTATGGATTGGTACATTTGAACACGGGCTGGATATTCTTGACATCCGCACAGGAAAAATCAGGAAACACTTCAATGCAGGGCAAGGAAAATATGATTTAGGAAGTAATTTTGTGGTGAATATTTTTCAAGCCAAATCAGGGGATATTTTTGTAGGTACAGCCCATTCTTTATCTAAATATAATGCTAAAATTGATGGTTTTGAAGTAGCAAATGAATTACCCGACAGTCATTTTATTTCTTCAATTTTACAAGCCAAAGATAATACCATTTGGATAAGTACGAATGCTGGTGTTTATTTTTATAATCCAATCACTCATAAAAAAGGGCATTTCTTCAACGACCCCCAAAACCCCAACTCCTTAACCAACAATAGCGTAAATTCCATCTATGAAGACAGTGAGCAAGGTTTATGGTTTTCTACGGAGGGCGGAGGTGTGTGTAGATTGGATAAGGATAGGAAAACTTTCACAAAACTTACTACTCAAAATGGGCTGCCAAGCAATTTTGTAGTGAAAATTTTAGAAGATAATCATAAGACCTTTTGGATTGCAACTTCCAGGGGCTTGGTGAATTATAACCCACTTAATAATAGGTTGATAACCTATACAACTGATAATGGTTTGTTGAGCAATCAATTTAATTATAATTCAGGGTATAAAGATCCAAACGGAAAGATGTATTTTGGGAGTATCAAAGGAATGATTACTTTTAATCCACAAGAAATATCGTTAAATTTAGTAAAAGCACCCATTTACATCACTAATTTTTTAGTAGAAAATAAAGAAGAGCAAGTTGGTGAAGCAAACTCATTTTTACGGAAATCTATTATTTATACTAATCAAATCACGTTGCCATACGATAAATCTTCTTTCAGTATAGACTTCGCCGTGTTAAGTTATCATTCTCCTGAAATGGCAACATTTAGTTATTTTATGAAAGGGTTGGATAAAGATTGGACATCTATAAATCCTAATCGAAGGGTATATTTTACTAACCTTGCTCCTGGCAATTATGTTTTCAATCTAAAAGCCTCCATTAATAGCAATCAAATCAGCGAGGACAAACAACTCATAATCAAAATTTTACCTCCCTGGTGGGCTACTTTGTGGGCTTATATTTTGTATTCAATAGTTATCATTGCTATTATTTATAATGTATTTGTGAGCTATCATATCATTTTGGAAGACCGAAAAGAAAAAGAAATTTATGAAGCTAAAATAGACTTTTTTACCAATTTGGCCCATGAAATAAAAACACCACTTACGCTAATTAAAGGTCCAATTGAAAATTTATTAGAACAGGTAGAAGAAATTCCAGAGATAAAAGAAGACATCGTGTTGATGGATAGAAATACTAATCGGTTAATCGCTTTAGTTACTCAAATTTTAGATTTCAGAAAGGTCGAAAACAAAGGTTTTAGTGTTGACCTAAGAAAAGTGAATGTCAGTAATTTACTGAAAGAATCATACTTAAATTTTTCGCCTTTGCCTAAAAAAAGGAAACTTTCATATACCATTAATTGCCCTACTGAAGATGTATTTGCTGTAGTGGATGAAGAAGCATTAAACAAAATTTTTAGTAATCTTTATAACAATGCTATTAAATTTGCTATTCAAAAAGTAGCTATAAGATTGTTGCCTCTTCAAAAAGATGCCAACTATTGTTATATCGAATTTGAAAATGACGGTTTTAAGATTCCATACGAAAAAAAGGAGAAAATCTTTGAGCCTTTTTATAGATTAAGTGAATCTAAACAGGAAGGAACTGGCATTGGGTTGGCATTAGCAAGGTCGCTAACGGAACTTATTAACGGTGATTTATATCTAAAAGAAACCACAGATAGTTCCATAATTTTTGTCCTATGTCTTCCGATTGAGCCTGAAAATTAGGTACTTAAAACCATATATCAATATAAACTTGATATTAAACGTTTTGTTTAAAACGCTTAGCACATGACTATCAATAATTAAACCCAAAACCTTATGAATCCTTTAATTTTGCTCGTGGATGATAATGAAGAAATCTTAGAGTTTTTGGAAAGAATGTTGAAAAATAAGTATGAAATTCTAAAAGCTGAAAATGGCAATGATGCCCTTCAAATACTTGATAAAGAGGCAGTTCAACTAATCATTAGCGATGTAATGATGCCTGTAATGGATGGTTTTGAATTTTGTAAAACTATTAAATCAAGCCTTGAATATTCACACATCCCGATTATACTTTTGACGGCAAAAAATGGCATACAATCAAAGATTGAAGGACTTGAATTGGGGGCAGATGCGTATATAGAAAAACCATTCTCAAAAGAACACCTTCAAGCTCAAATTGCCAGTCTTTTGAATAACAGAAAAATTATCAGAGAATATTTTGCCAGTTCGCCTTTAGTTCATATAAAAAGCATTGCGCACAGCAAAGCGGATGAATTATTTTTAGAAACCCTTTATGAAACCATCAACAAAAATATCGAAGATACTGATTTGGATGTAGAGAAATTGGCTCAAATTATGAACATGAGTAGGATTACTTTGTATCGTAAAATCAAAGCTATTTCCGTACTAACACCCATTGAATTGATAAACATTACCCGACTAAAAAGAGGAGCAGAACTCCTGGCCGAAGGAAATCATCGTATTTTTGAAGTATCGTACATGGTTGGATTTAGTTCGCAAAGCAACTTTGCCCGAAATTTTCAAAAACAGTTTAATGTAACTCCCACTGAGTATATGAATTCTAAGAGTGTGTGAGATTTTGGATATAATTTATGCCGTTTAGGTTATAATCAAATAGATTAATGCTTTTATAAGTCATAGTAAATTTTAGTATAGAAAGTTTAGATAAGCTATGTTGTCCCTTAATCAACAATCAATAACTTTACGCTAAATTTATTCTATTATTACCTCCCCCAATAACAAAACCAAAAAATGCAAAAAATTAAAGTAGGTGTCGTTGGCACAGGATTTATTGGACCTGCCCATATAGAGGCATTGCGTCGTCTTCCAAATATTGAGGTAACTGCCCTCTGTGAAGTTAATATTGAACTGGCAACTGCCAAAGCTGCTCAATTGGGCATTGAACGTCCATGTACGTTCGAGCAATTATTGGCCATGGAAGACATCGTTTGTGTGCATATTTGTACACCAAACTTCCTCCATTATTCACAGTCAAAAGCAGCTCTATTGGCTGGAAAACACGTTGTTTGTGAAAAACCTTTGGCGAAAGACCTTCACGAAGCGGAGGAATTAGTACAAATTGCTAAAGAAACAGGTTTGGTCAATGCCGTACATTTCAACCTAAGATATTATCCCTTAGTACGTCAGATGAAAACCATGCGTGAAAAAGGCGATTTGGGTGATGTTTATTCAATTATTGGCTCATATTTGCAAGATTGGCTTTTTTATAATACTGATTACAACTGGCGTTTAGAACCCGATAAATCAGGAGATTCTCGTGCCATTGCGGACATTGGCTCGCACTTGATGGACGTTATCGAATACATCACGGGCTTGAAAACGACCGAAGTAATGGCAGATTTTAACACTATTCACAAGACTCGTAAAAAGCCTTTGAAGCCCGTGGAGACTTATTCTGGCAAAATGTTACAGCCAGAAGATTATGCTGATGTGCCTATCAACACAGAAGATACGGCTAACGTTTTATTGCGTTTTGATAATGGAAATAAAGGTTTGGTAACGGTTTCGCAAGTTTCGGCAGGACGTAAAAATCAGTTAAAATTAGAGATTTCGGGTTCAAATAAAACGTTTGCTTTCAATTCAGAAGCTCCCAACGAAATTTGGATTGGTAATCGTGATGGCTACAACCAATCATTAATGCGTGACCCATCTTTGGCATACCCGGAAGCAAGTGCTTTAATGACTTTCCCTGGTGGACACAACGAAGGCTTCCCTGATACATCAAAGCAATTATTCAAAGAAGTTTATGCAGCGGTAGCAGAAGGAAAAATGCCAGAAAACGCTCCATTTCCAACTTTTGCGGATGGTTACAGAGAATTATTGATTTGTGAGAAAATCTTGGAAAGTCATAGAAGCCAAGGTTGGGTGAAGGTTTAGATATCAATTGTGAATTAGTGTATGATGAAATAATGAACAAGTTTGTATATTTGTTCATCATTTTGTTTAAAAAATTAAGGTCATGGTAGATTATAAAGAAATTATCACAATTAATCCTAATATCAGATTCGGTCGTCCTTGTATTTCAGGGACTCGAATTAGTGTATATGACGTTTTGGGATGGCTTTCTATCGGAATGTCTCACGAAGAAATTATTGAAGATTTCCCAGAATTAACCAATGAACAAATTTTAGCCTGTCTGCAATATGCCGCTGCCAAAGGTCAGAATACTAAAATTGTTGTTGCGGCATGATGAAACTACTTATTGATGAAAACATTTCTTATCGTCTCGTGAGAAAATTAGCGGATATTTTCCCTGATTCTGAGCAAGTGAAGCGATTAGGGCTTTTAGGAAAAGAAGATTACATCATTTGGAATCATGCCAAAAAACATGATTTTATTATTTTAACGCAAGACGAAGATTATTTGGATTTGAGCCAGTTAAGAGGGCATCCTCCAAAAGTGATTTTATTGAGAGGGGGCAATATTACAACAGATGATATAGAAGACTTATTACGTCAAAAATACAGTAATATTGAGTTTTTTATCAGTCCCGACTATGATTATGGGTGTATAGAAATTTACTCATAAAACAAAATAACAAATGAAAACAATCAAAGGTCCTGCTATATTTTTAGCCCAATTTTTAGACGATAAAGCACCCTTCAATACCCTTGATTCCATTACGGATTGGGTTTCGGGTTTAGGGTATAAAGGCGTGCAAATCCCAACTTGGGATCCACGTGCTATTGACCTTGAAAAAGCGGCAACTTCCAAAACGTATTGTGATGAACTCACTGGTAAATTAGCCGATAAAGGTCTGCAAATCACGGAGTTATCCACGCACCTTCAAGGGCAATTAGTAGCTGTAAATCCTGCCTACGATGCTGGATTTGATGGTTTTGCTCCTGACTCTGTGAAAGGAAATCCAAAGGCTCGTACCGAATGGGCGATTCAACAATTGAAGTGGGCGGCACAGGCTTCTCAGAATGTGGGATTGAAATCTCATGCAACTTTTTCAGGTTCGCTGCTTTGGCATACCATGTATCCTTGGCCTCAACGTCCACAAGGTTTGGTTGATATGGGCTTTACTGAATTGGCTAATCGTTGGTTGCCAATTTTGAATCATTTTGACGAATGTGGAGTCGATGTTTGCTACGAAATTCACCCAGGGGAAGACTTGCACGATGGCGAAACGTATGAGATGTTTTTGGAGAAAGTAAACAATCATTCACGTGCTTGTTTATTGTATGATCCATCGCATTTTGTATTGCAATGCCTTGATTATCTGCAATATATAGATTTTTATCACGAAAGAATCCGTGCTTTCCACGTAAAAGATGCTGAGTTTAATCCAACTGGAAAACAAGGTGTTTATGGTGGTTATCAGTCGTGGGTAAATCGTGCAGGGCGTTTCCGTTCTTTGGGCGATGGTCAAGTTGATTTTGCTTCAATTTTCTCAAAATTAACGCAATACGGTTTCGACGGTTGGGCGGTTTTGGAATGGGAATGTGCCTTGAAGGACCCCGTTCAAGGAGCCGAAGAAGGAGCACCATTTATTGATTCTCACATCATTCAAGCAACGTCAAAAGTATTTGATGATTTTGCTGGTGGTGGTGCTGATTTGGAATTGAATAGGCGGATATTGGGATTGTAATGGAGGAAGGAGAAATGGAGACAGGAGAAATGGGAAAAAGTCGAAGAGAAATTTTCCTCCATTTCTCCTGTCTCCCTTCCTCCTTTAATTTTTACCAATACTTACCACGTTTTTTTATAATCAATCCCACCCCTCTAAACAATATCTGAATATGGGCAGAAATCGCTCCCATAACCCCAAAATGCTTTTTCAAAACTTCGTAACGGTCTATCAATGAACGTTTTAATTGTTGATTTGAAACACCTCCTATAAGATATTTTGCTACCACAAAATCCAAATATATCACTTCCTTGGCTCTTTTCAAGCATTCAATTTCCCAATCTACATCGGCACTAAGATTATTTTCCATGTATAAGGGAGCAATTGATTTTCGGGCGATAAATGCTTGATGACAAACCAACATTCCTAATTTCATATCTTGCCATTTCAAATCTTTTGGCAAACGGTGGGGGGTTATTTCTGAACGTAAACCTTGAATTTTTCCTTCGTTGTTTACCAAAAAAGTGTCTCCGTAAAATACATCAATGCTCACAGGAAGGGATTGCCGTGCTACGTTTTTCATCTCTGATACAGCTTCTTTATCATTTATTTCATCACCAGCATTCATAAACCAAACAAAATCCCCCTTGGCGAGTCTCAGCCCTTTGTTCATGGCATCATAAAGTCCTTTGTCAGGTTCAGAAATTAGTTGATTTATTCTATTTTTATACTTTTTAGTAATAGATAAAGTTCCGTCTTTCGATTTTCCGTCCACGATGATATACTCAAAATCTTG
>JANPIG010000019.1:0-19555 GCA_031424875.1 Cytophagales bacterium | reverse complement strand
TTCTCTTGAAAGTCACCTTTTATAGACTTTCTGATTTCACGAAGATTTTCTAATAATTGTTGGACATCTTCAGGAATAATATCATCCAAAAATTCACGCATCCTTTTGGCCATCGTAGGTGATTTCCCGTTGGTTGAAATACCAATTTTTAGATCTCCCTTCTGAACGATTGAGCCCAAATAGAAATCGCATAAGTCGGGCGTATCCGCTACGTTGCAGAGAATATGGCGTTCGGCAGTGATGCGTTTAATGCTCGCATGCAGGTCTGGATTATCTGTGGATAAAATAACTAAGTCTTTGTCATTCAAATCATTAAATTCAAATTTTCTTTCAATCAACTCAACTTTAGGATAGTCTTGAGCATATGCTATCAGCTCATCTCTAAACATTTCAGCCACTATTGTAACTTGAGTATTGGGGCTATTATTTAACATGGCAGAGAGTTTTTCTAAGCCTACATTTCCACCACCAACCAGCAGTACATGGAGTTCTTCTAACTTCAAAAAAACGGGAAAAAGACGGTTGCTCATTCTACGGTACAAGGTTCACGGTTAAAGGTGAACGGGTTTTAGCTTTAATTATTCTTTGACAAAGTTATAAATTTGTTTTCTTAATCATTCAGTTTTAGGTTATTGTCAGATAAATGACGTCAAATAAATCTAAGATATTGATAATTTCGTATAAATTGAAGTTATTCAGTTTACCTTCAACCGTAAACCATTTACCACAACATCAATGTTAATATTCCTTATTACATTCATTATCAGCTTTTTAGGGTCTATTCATCCAGGCCCTTTGAATTTATCTGTTATTCAAATTACGCTTAAAAAAGACCTTTCTTTAGGGCTTTTTATGTCTTTGGGAGGTATTATTCCAGAAATAATTTATGGCTATTTGGCAGTTGAGGGGGTAATGATTTTTGAAAAATATCCTCTAATTTTTCATTTCATGAAGTGGGCAGTCGTACCTATTTTATTGATAATGGGATATTTGGAATTAACTAAAATAAAAAAAAATAGTACTATTAATGATTATGCTTTTGAAGAAATCTCTTGCCAAGAATGGAAAACAGTTTCTAAGGGTTTTTTCTTATCATTTTTCAATCCCCAACTTTTACCTTTCTGGATTGTTATTTTGGTAAATTATCAAAACTATGAATATTTGAGAATCAGCGATTTATCCGATAAGGTATGGTTTGTATTAGGCACAAGTACGGGAGCATTTACACTCAATTATGTATATGCACGCATTGCCTACCTCAAACGTGAACAGGTTTTCAAAGCCTTCAATCAAAGTCACTTTGAACAAGTTATTGGGTGGACTTTTGTGGGGATGGGAATATTGCAGGTTGTAAAATTATCATAAAAAAAGCCCTTCCAATTTCTTGAAAGGGCTCCCTAAATCGTGATTTTCAGGTATTTAAGGTTGATGTGTTAAATTCACTGAGATGGCGGTCTCTCACTCTATTTATATATCTTTAAAACAATTATGATTTTCCTATTTTATCAAACTTATAAGTAAAATTTGTTAAATTTACTTGTTAAAACAATACCTATATTGAGTATATCTCTCAAATAATCCGCTAATCTTTGAGTAAATTCATGAACCACCAAAATTTAATTCTCCAAATACAAAATATTTGGACAGAAATCTGCAAAAATCATCCAGATAGCACTTCTATAAGAAAATTGTACGATGAGGAATCCTTAGAGACTCTTTTAAAAAATACTAATACTATTATTGCTATTGTAAATTTAAGAACTTATAATAAAATTTATCTAAGTAAAAATGTAGCAGAAGATTTTGATATTGAAAGAGAAACTAATCCTCTTTTAGGAATTCTTCAATACGTAAAATTAATGACATTTGACCATGCCTTTTTCCCAATAACTGCTGGAAAACATTACGTCAAGTTTTTGAATTCAATTTCTTATGAGGAAAAAATCAATCAGAAAGTAGTCTTCGTGGGTCCAAAAATTAAAAATCGCTTTGGAAAGATTTCTCGTATGTTTATTCAAACAGCTAATTTAGATGAGGATGAAAAGAGGAATCCTATCAATCTAATGAATTCTATACAAAACATTGCTCATTTGATGAAAGATGATTTTTGGTGGATGCGTTTCTCTTATGGTCTTGCTCCTCAAAAAGTAAAATACTATCATTCAGATATTGGGAAAGCTACAGAAGGCGACATTCTTTCGGACCGTGAAAAAGATATACTTCGCTTAATTTATGAAGGGATTGACTCAGCAGAAATAGCTAAAAAACTTAACATTACTACTGCTACAGTACATACGCACAGACGTAATATGCTCAATCGGACAGGGATGAAAGATACAACGGCACTTGTTCAGATTGCCTTTTCAATAGGAATGATTTGATATAATTGATAATCGACAATGAGTAATTAAAAGTGAAAAGGCGACAGAGATTAGAGGACTGATTTCTTTACGATCTATTATTTTACCTATTATATCCGACTATTTTTGTTAATTTTGCATGAATAAAGAGGGCTAAAGTAAATTATTTATTAAAAAAACTTGATAAGAATACTTGATACTTAAGCCCTTATACTTAATACATTTTCCTCCTTGAAAACAATATTCCTCCCCAAAATCCAACAGTCTTTCCATACGGAAATTCCTTTGCCTTCTTCTAAATCAGAATCTAATAGAGCCTTGATTATCAATGCCTTAGCAGGTGGAAATGGTAATTTATCGAACCTTGCCGAAGCTCGTGATACGCAAACAATGATGCGGTTACTGGCTTCTAATGATGGCATTGCAGATGTCATTGATGCGGGAACTACAATGCGTTTTTTGACGGCATACTTTGCTCTTACGGGTCAGCACAAAACCATGACGGGTACGCCACGTATGTGTGAGCGTCCGATTGGGATTTTGGTGGATGCTTTGCGTTCGTTAGGTGCTGATATTCAATATATTAATCACGAAGGTTATCCCCCTTTACAACTAAACGGTTTTAATTTTTCGGGCAATAATCAGCTACAAATTCGGGGAGATATTTCTTCGCAATATATTTCGGCATTATTGATGGTTGCTCCTCTTCTGCCTATGGGTTTGGTATTGGAAATCACGGGCGAATTAGGTTCAAAACCCTATATCGAAATGACCTTGAAACAAATGGAAGCCTTCGGGGTAAAGGTGCAAAGAGATTGGGATAATATGACTATTACAATTACTCGTCAAAAGTATGAACCTGTCCGATATGCTATCGAATCTGACTGGTCGGGGGCGAGTTATTGGTTTTCGGCAGTGGCACTTTCTGACCATGCAGATGCCAGTTTGGAATTATTGGGATTGAAAGAAAATTCTTTACAAGGAGATTCAGTTATCATGCAGATAATGAGCCACTTAGGGGTAGAATCTAACTATACTGGCCGTGGGTTTAAACTTACAAAAATTCCTGCTGAAAAGTCATTAGAGTGGGATTTTACTAACTGCCCAGACCTTGCTCAGACGGTTTGTGTGGTGGCTTCGGCAAAAAATGTACCTTTGACTTTGACAGGTATAGAATCGTTAAAAGTAAAGGAAACTGACCGTATTTTTGCTCTACAAACAGAGTTGGCAAAATTTGGAACCACTTTATTAGAGGTTGAAAAAAATCATAAATATCAGTTGACTCCAAACCCCGAGAAACCTACAAATTCTATCTCAATTCATACTTACGATGACCACCGAATGGCGATGGCTTTTGCTCCGCTTTCTTTGCAAATGGACATTACGATTGAAGAACCTGATGTGGTAGTAAAATCATATCCTTCGTTTTGGAAGCATTGGGATTTTCTTTCGGTTCACGGTGAACGATAAATGGTTTAGAGGAAATATTGGTTGTCCTAACCATTTACCGTTCACCTTTTTGATAAATATTTTGAAAAAACTTTGTTGAGCCAAAAAGTCACTTCTAATTACAAAACTTATACATTTTTAAACATATATTGATCTTTGTTTAGATGTATAATGAGTAAGTTCAAACAAGATTTTTTTACCAGATTTAGAGACCTGTTGAAGATTTTTTTTGACAGGTTTTTTTGTTTACCTTTCGGCATAATATCTTGTAAATCAAAAAGTTATGCAATTTAATTTATCGCCAAAAGCCAGTACAGATACCTTTTCTAACCTCGGATTAATTCATCCTTTGATGATTGGAAATGAGTTTATGCCCCCTCCTATTCAACTCACAGAAGAGGCACAAAACGATTTTGATATTATTTGTAAATATGCTCTTCGTCAAGGCTGGATTCAGTGGGTGGATTTCAAGAGTCATCTCAGAAATAAGTCTCATGCCGTAGTGATTACTGACCCTAAGCAGATTATCCGATACGCCACTGCAGGTTTTGAACGTATGACAGGTTATTCTTCGGAATTTGCGAGAGGTAAGAAACCTAACTTTTTACAAGGTAAAAATACTGAAAAAGACGTGCGATCGAATGTAAGAATGGCTTTGGAAAAAAGACAATTTGTGGAGGCTGTCATTACGAATTATCGTAAAAATGGACAAGAATATTTATGCAAGGTCAAAATTTATCCAATGTTTAATAAATCGAATGAATTAGTAAATTTCTTGGCTTTGGAAAATGAAGTTTATGCGGCGGGGAATTAATTGTAAAACAACTATTTCTCAATTGGCTGATTATCATCATTCACAATCACAAAAATTTCTTCTTTTGGTTTTTTCATCAAATACTTTTCACGGGCAAATTTCTCAACTAACTTTTTGTTGCCCATCACTTCCATGCGTTCGGTTTCAACTTCTTTAAGTTTCTGAACATAGTATTTCTTTTCGTCAGCCAAACGTGCCAATTCTCGATACATTCTGATTTGAGTGAAAATGTCATTTACATCAAAAAGCAACATCCAGACAAATAAGCCTGCCGCTGTGAAAGTGAAAAAACGATATTTTGGGAGAAGGAGGATTTTCATGTTTAAGACTTTTTAAGCAAATTCTTTTAGGATAGATTTTGGGATAGAATAATGCTCTTCATAAATTTTTAAAGAATTTATATCCATTTCATCATCTCCCCATACTAACGTTCCATATTCATCAAGTTTAACGTCATAAAATTTATCTATATCCAAAAATTGCGAAATTAAGGGATTAGTAGATTTTTTGAGAAATTCTTCAAAATCAGCCAATACAGTTTTCCCATCATTGAAAAGAACTTCAATCTGGTATGGTTTTATGATATGGAAAGATGTGATTTTCATGCTTTTGTTAATTCTCTCAGTATTTCTTCCATTCTTTCATTTTCCTCAACTGTAAAACCCAACGAAGGAATTACAATATCTTCTTTGGCACATACAATATCCATAAAGTATTCTACTCCCCCACGTTTTATGTCTTCTGGGCGATAACTATTAGTCTTTCCTTTTTGCAAAAGAGGAATGATATTTTGCTGGTTTTTCTGATATATAGCCTGTGTCATAGTTGATTATTTCGTTACAAATATAGAAGAAATATTTTCAGTTACTTCAAGTTCATTGTAAAAATAATATTTACTTTTATTTGCTGTATAAGTTTAATAAGTTAATTTTAGTTTAATTATAATTTATACTTTATGAAATTTGAATTAATTGAATTAGAAAATTTATCTGGACCAAAAGCTACCTTCTATTCCGTTTTGATAGATAATGATTCAGAGACTTTATTTGAAAAATTTTATGATGAAAATAAAGACACTTTTCGTGAAGAATTAAAAAGTATTGTGAAAACGCTTGATATTATTGCTTTGGATAATGGTGCAAGGCGTAATTATTTCAAAGAAAATGAAAGTAAATTGGGAGATTTAGTGTGTGCTTTATACGATACTCCAAAGTCTAATCTCAGGCTGTACTGCATGCGCTTGGGCAACACAGTCATTATTTTAGGTAGTGGTAGACAAAAATCCAAAAGTATCAGGGCTTTACAAGAAGATGAAAAATTGACACAAGAAAATTATATGATGAGAACATTATCTGATTTATTATACAAAAAAATTAAAGAGGGTGAAATTTATTGGCAAGATGAAATGACCCTTGCAGGAAATTTAATTATTGATACCGATGAATAAAGCACGAAAAATAAACCTTGATTTTTTAGAAGAATTAAGAAACGAAACTTCGCCACAAATGAGCCAACAAATTTCTAAAAGAATGAAATTGGCAGCTCAAATTGATGATGTTTTGATGTCGAGAGGTTTGACTAACCAAGAATTTGCTTTTATGATGGGTAAAAAGCCTTCTGAAATAACCCGCTGGCTGAGTGGAACACATAATTTTACCACAGAAACACTTTGGGAAATTGAAAGAGTTTTACAAATTCAATTACTCACAAGTTCTCTTCCTGCGGAAAAAGATATGAAAGAAACAGAGGAATTACGAACTTTTATTGCTGATGAAGTACAGAAGGCTTTGGTAAAATTTTTGGGGCGAAAGAAATTGGCTGTTTGATTTAAAAAATGTACATCTCGAAACACTAGTTAAAAAACTCTGAAAATGTCAGCATTCACAAATTTAATATTTATCAAATCAGACAACTTATTAGCAAATCAACTTTTCAAAAAACTCTCAATTCCAAGAAAAATTCAAGAAGCAGAGAAACAATTCTGTTTCAGTCATCAAAATTATGATAGCTTGGTTTCGGGAAATATGAAAATATTATAGTTATTGCAAATAGATTTATTGTAGAAAATTTGATTAGTGAGCAAGTTACCGAATTAGAAAATAAAATACTGAGTCTATCAGATAGTTTTATCGCCATAGATTAAATTATGATTGATAGTAGAGTATCTTTTCTATATCGAAATCACTCTATTAGAAGACTAGTTTGTGATAAATTTTCAATTGGAAACAGTTTACCAGAAGAAATAGATACACAAGAAGATTTAGAAAATTGGATTATACCTCACAGATACCAGATTGCTTCCAAAATTGCGGAAAGAGTTACCAGGGTGAATTCTTTTACTCTATTAGACCAATTTGAATTAGAAGTATTTGATGATTTTTTATAATCATAGAAAACCTTTTTCATAACAAAAAATCCCTTCCAGAACATTCTGAAAGGGATTTTTTAATGATAAAATCAATTTCTTACATATTCAAACCAGGAAAATAAGCATTTGCTCCTAATTCCTCTTCGATACGAAGCAATTGATTATATTTCGCCATACGGTCTGAACGTGAAGCCGAACCAGTCTTGATTTGACCTGTGTTCAAAGCCACTGCCAAGTCTGCAATGGTTGAATCCTCAGTTTCGCCCGAACGGTGCGACATGATGTTTTTATATGAATTACGTTTCGCCAAGTTGATGGTGTCAATCGTTTCTGTTAAAGAACCAATTTGGTTTACTTTCACCAAAACTGCATTGGCAATGCCTTGTTCGATACCCATTTGTAAACGTTTTACGTTGGTTACAAACAAATCGTCGCCTACTAATTGGATTTGCTTACCCAACAAACGAGTTTGCTCTTTCCAGCCTGCCCAATCGTCTTCTGCCATACCGTCTTCGATAGAAATGATTGGATATTTATCCGCCCAAGTCTTCCAATAAGCTGCCATTTCCATATTGTTCAATTGCTTACCATCAGATTTTTTGAAGGTATAAAGACCAGTCTTTTCGTCATAAAATTCAGAAGCTGCTGCATCCATAGCAATAAAAATGTCTTCTCCTGGCTTGAAACCCGCTTTTTCAATTGATTGCAAAACGATTTCGATAGCCTCTTCATTAGACTTGATGTTTGGGGCAAAACCACCCTCATCACCTACGTTAGTTGAATACCCTTTTGATTTCAAAACACCTTTCAAAGCATGAAAAACTTCTGTTCCCATACGTAATGCGTGCGAGAATGAATCAGCTTTCACGGGCATAACCATAAACTCTTGAAAATCAATTGAGTTATCAGCGTGTGAACCACCGTTTAAAATGTTCATCATGGGCACGGGTAAAGTATTGGCATTTACTCCACCAATATAACGGTGCAATGACAAACCAGATTCCTGTGCGGCGGCTTTTGCCACTGCCAACGAAACGCCCAAAATAGCGTTCGCACCTAAGTTTCCTTTGTTTGGTGTACCGTCCAGTTCAATCATTAAACGGTCAATCATATTTTGTTCAGAAACTTCCAAACCCCACAATTCTTGAGCAATGGTTGTATTTACGTTTTCTACGGCTTTCAAAACACCCTTACCAACATAAACACTTTTGTCTTCATCACGTAATTCAACGGCTTCATGAATACCTGTCGAAGCACCCGAAGGCACAGCGGCACGTCCAAAGGCACCGTCTTCGGTACGAATATCTACTTCTATCGTTGGATTACCACGAGAATCCAAAATTTGTCTTGCGTGTACGTGTTGAATTGCACTCATTTTTCGTAAATTTTGTTTTTTGATTGTTTAATTATTTTAGTCTATCAGTAGTGATTTTCTTGTGGTTGAAGTTTCATGAGTACGCCCAGTTCAAATACTTGTGCGTTAGCATAAACATTAGTATAGCTTTGCCAGCTGGTTGGTTTATAAAACCTCAATGAGGTACTGACCACAGAGAATAAAAATTCACAATTTAATAACAAAATTAATCGTTTTTCTAAGATAGTTTGTACTTTTCCGATACTTTCACAGTCTAATAACATTAATCCTCCAAAAAATGAAAAATAATATTTGTTCAATCATATTTTTTACAATACTTTATTTTGTTAATACAAGTCTTAGCTTCTCACAAATATTGTCAATTGATGAGTTTGAGAAGAAATATTCTGAAACACCAACCGCTCAACTCGTGGATGTGCGTACATCAGGAGAATACGGAGGTGGACACCTACCTAAAGCCCAAAATATAGATTATAAAAGTGCCGATTTCGTATCTAAAATTCAAACATTGGATAAAACCAAGCCAGTATTTTTATACTGTCTTTCGGGTGGTAGAAGTGGAGAAGCCATGACAATTTTGAAGCAAAACGGATTTAACGAAGTCTATAATATGGGTGGTGGATACTTGAAATGGACTTCTAAAATGAAACCCGTTGAGGGCATAAAACCAGTAGATAATACCAATAGTTTATCCAAAGAATATATGGCTAAATTACTGAAAGACAATAAGATAGTAGTTTTAGACTTTTATGCTTCTTGGTGTGCCCCATGTCTAAAAATGATGCCAACTATTGATAAATTAAAGGAAGAAATGAAAGGTAAAGTAGCCTTTGAGAAAGTTGATTCAGATGCCAACAAAGCCTTAGTGGCTGAATATAAAATTGACGAAATCCCTACGTTTTTGATTTATAAAAATGGTAAAATGACCATGCGGGCAGTAGGATTTCAGACGGAGAAGGCGTTTCGGGAGATGATTGGGGAGTAGGGTTCTTATAATCACTATGATTATGTACTATTATTGGGATTGTTATTATGAATGAAATGCAGTAATTTATTATCTTATAATAACAGGTCTTTTACAAAAAAAAACTTTCAGTACAATGGGCAAACATATTTCTTAACGAGTTGTTAACCAAACTAATGTGATTCAACTTTGAAGACTCGTAAATTGACATTAACCATATTAAATGAAATTAATTTCCTCAAAATTATTGTTTTTAAGCCTATTATTAGTTTTAGGCATCAATTGCTTGTTTTTGAGTTGTAATTCTGAAAATAAACAAGGGGAACAATTAGCCAAAACTTATTGTGGAAGTTGCCATCAAACTCCAGACCCCAGCCTTCTGCCACGCAATGTGTGGAAGTTGGGAACATTACCCAATATGGCAATTTATTTGGGTGTAAAAAGAGAAATTGCTTTGTTGAAACCCCCTATTTCTGCTAATAAAGTCTTGCAACCTTCCAGCCAAATGATTGATGATATTAGTTGGGAGAAAATTAAAAAATACTATCTCGATAATGCTCATGACAAATTAGAATTGCCAAAATATGCTGATTTAGAGGAACTTACAGGCCTTTTTGAAATAAATTCATTTACAGCAAAGCGCTCTGAAGGCACCCTGCCCAACTTCACTTTTGTGGGTATTGATACACTTCACCAACGCATTTTTGCTGCCGACCAAGTGAATAAAGTGCTTTGGGTTTTGGATAAAAATGGCTTGCCTGTTCAAACTATTGAGAAGCAAAATGCTATCACAAATATTGACTTTTCGGAGTCAAAGAAAAATCAATATCTTATTACGTACATAGGCTCAACTACGCAACCTAATCCAGAAATCAACGGCTACGCTCAACGTGTTGTAATGAGTGAAAATACATTTAAGGTTACTCAAAAAATACTTCCTACTCTCAACCGAGCAACTCACGTGATTGAGAAAAATTTAGATGAAGACATTGATAATGAAATAGTTAGCTGCGAATATGGATTTATTTTAGGAAAATTGGCCCTTTGGAATAAAGACAAAAAAGGGCAATATCAAGAACAGGTTTTGAATGCAACCGTTGGAGCCATTAAAACTATCATTACCGATTTTGATGGCGATAAAAAACTGGATATACTCGCACAATTTGCTCAAGGAAATGAACGCATTGTTTTTTATAAAAATAAAGGAAGAAATCAGTTTGAAGAAAAAATATTACTTCAATTTCCTCCCAGCTACGGGTCGAGCTCCTTTGAGTTGGCAGATATGAACAAAGATGGTAAAAAAGACATCATATATACAGCGGGCGACAATGCTGATTTTTCGACAGTTTTAAAACCCTATCACGGAGTTTATATTTTCGAAAATCAGGGGAATATGATTTTTAAACAAACTCATTTTTTCTATCAAAATGGGTCATATAGAGCTTTACCCAGAGACTATGATTTGGACGGTGACCTTGATTTAGCTGTAATATCTATGTTTCCAGACGTGGACAATCGCCCTTTGGAAGGCTTTATTTATTTAGAGAACGTAGGTAAAAGCTTTAAACAAAAAACGCTAAAAATCAGTAATTTAGGTAGATGGAATGTAATAGATGCTGAAGATTTAGACCATGATGGAGATGTTGATATCATATTGGGGAGCCATCCTGTAGCTCCATTTCCCTCAGGTTTTAATCAAGCTTGGAAAGAAGGTAGTGGATTGGTATTATTGAGGAATTTGACAAGGAAATAATATGCCCAAAATTTACTGGATAACAAATATTAGAGTATTCGCTACGCTGGCTGTTATTTTGCTCCATGCATCGGGCAATGCAATAACCCCTTTCGGAAAATTGCCTGTTGACTATTGGTGGGTTTGCCATATAATCACTGCTTTCGGGCGTTTTGCGGTTCCAGTTTTCGTGATATTATCGGGTTACTTAGTATTAGACCGTTACGATAGTTTAGAAGGTTTTCTCAAAAAACGCTTTGTCAGAATCTTTATTCCTTTCTTTATCTGGCTATTCATCTATATGATTCATGGTACGTTTTGGGGCATAAAACCTGAGCAAGTAAACTGGTTATCTAGCAATTGGCTCGTTAGAATATTGACCAATAATGCCAGTGGCTCAGGACATTTGTGGTTTGTATATATGCTTTTGGGCTTATATTTGTTCACGCCTATATTGAGCCGTTGGCTAAAAGATGCACTCAAAACTGAGATAGAATTTTTCTTGGGAATATGGCTCTTGGCAAATGTGGGATTTTTATTGTTAGAGAAATTTTATAAGATAACACCCTTTTTCGATTTCAGATATTTTACAGGTTTTGTAGGCTATTTCGTTTGGGGAGCCTATTTGAAGAAATATCCTATCTTGATTTCTATCCAAAACAAAGTAATATCGTTATCACTTTTTATGATCGGCTGGGTAGGCACTATTTTGGTATCAGGGTATTTCACAATTTATACAGGAAAGTATGATACGTTTTTAGGTTATCACAGTCCATTTGTAGTAATGATGAGTGTTGGAATAATAATATTTTTCCAACAACTCTTAAATCAGCCTTTTGCCGAAAAAATTATCACAGAAATTGATGCCAGTAGCTACGGAATTTTCTTGATGCACTGGCTGGTGATGAAGATACTTTCAAGGCAACTTCACATCAATTATGCTCTTTATCACAACCCCATTTATGGCATTTTACTGCATTTTATTTTGATTCTAATAATTAGTATCGTCGTGATTGGTGTTATCAGAAGGCTACCAAAGGGGCATTATATCACGGGGTAAAAATCCCTTAAAAATGCTCATACCCGGGAGCCGTAATCTTCACCATTGTTCCAGATTTCATCATCATACTTGACTCTTGTACATCATTCGTCATATAACCAATGATGTTGATGTCATTCATATTTTTGATTTTTTCATAATCCTCTTGCTTTACTGTAAATAGCAATTCATAGTCTTCTCCCCCATTCAAAGCGGCAGTCATAGGGCTGAAATTCAGTTCAGTAGCGACTAAATACGTCTGATCATCAATCGGAATTTTATCCTCAAAAATAACGGCATTCACTGTTGAATTCTTGGTTAAATGCAATAATTCAGAAGCTAATCCGTCCGAAATATCAATCATAGAAGTTGGCACAACACCCAAGTCCCGCAATTCATAAATCACGTCCATTCGGGCTTTGGGTTTAAGTTGTCTTTCGATGACATAATCTTTATCCTTGTCCAATTGAGGTTGCATATCTGGGTTAGATAAAAAGACTTGCTTCTCTCTTTCTAAGACCTGCAAGCCCATTAAAGCTGCCCCCAAATCGCCCGACACACAGATAATATCATTTACTTTGGCAGTATTTCTATATACAATATTTTCTTTTTCTGCCAAACCTAAAACGGTTATTGAAATTACTAATCCTGAGCGTGAAGCAGAAGTGTCTCCACCCACTAAATCTATCTTGTATTCATCACAGGCGGCTTTTATGCCTTCATAAAGTTCTTCGATAGCCTCCACCGAAACCCGATTTGATAGTCCTAAACTAACCGTAATTTGTTTAGGAATAGCATTCATCGCCGCAATATCCGATACATTAACGGCAACGCATTTATAACCCAATAATTTCAAAGGTGAATACGATAAATCGAAATGAATTCCTTCCAATAATAAATCCGTTGAAACCACCAATTCTTTGGCAATAGTATCTATCACGGCAGCATCGTCGCCAATGCCTTTGAGTGTTTCTATATTATTAATTGGAAATTTTGACTTGATAAGATTAATTAATCCAAATTCTCCAATTGTGCTAAGTTCTGTTCTTGTTTCCATGATACAAAGGTAATCGTTGAATTGCTGAATTGTTGAATTGTCGTTTACATTTTACGTCCAAGAGCGATTGAAAGTAAGCAAATCTCTCAAATAAGCACTCTCAAATCTTGTATCTCCCCTATCCTACCTACGTGGTTATAAAAAAAAGCCATCCCTTTCGGAACGGCTTCCCGTAATTTATTTGTATTTGGTTTATGGATTCACTAATTGTAAATTCACCGTGGAATTACCTGCTTTTAAGTCCTTTGCTGCTGTTTCGAGCATTACTGCAGAAGCACCTATTGTACCAAGAACATTATAAACGATAGTACCTGTAGTACCTGTTGGGGCTTGACCAGCACTGTTTTTTAGACCTGATAATGTTAACGTTTTATTGTCCGAAGAAAGCGACCAAGTACCCGTGAAAGTTGTATTATCTCTGGCAGTCAAAGATGCTGTCAAACTTGTACCTGTTCCTGACAAAGCTAATTTATAATTACTATATCCAGCATCAATATTAGAAGCGGCTCCTTTCTTATACACTTGTGTGCCATCATGTTTAGCAATATCTACCGACCAAGTTTTGGTTAATAATTCAGTAGGAGTTGGGTCAACAGCAGTTTTCCCACATCCAGAAAGTACCATAATGAAGGCAAATAATATAGGCAAGGAAAGAAATAATTTTCTCATGTTATTTGATTTTGTTGTTTTAAAAGTTAAAAATGATAAAATAAATTGAAAAGAACAAGTTTAATACCTTAATTTGATAATTACGCAGTTTGATAATTTGACAATTTATCAACGACAAGTATGACTATATTATTGATAATCAATCATTTAATTTCCAAATTTACCTGTTTCCAAATTGCCAAATTAATTATATGAAAGAATACACAAAAAATCAATTATCCTTACGCAATGGTCAAGACCGAGACGAAATTTGGGTAGCATTTCAAGGTACGATTTACGACGTTACAAAATCTCGACTTTGGAAAAATGGCAAACATTACGAACATTGGGCGGGACAAGATCTCACCGAAGAATTGGCCGATGCCCCACATACTGAAGCTGTTTTTTCAAAGTTTGAGGTGGTTGGCGTTTTGACAAATTGAAGGGCAAAAGGTTTATCTGAAATAGTTTATCTATTTAAAGTTTATGAGTAAAAAAAAATTATAATTCACGTAAATATAGCCACATCTAATGACCTTTGCACTCATAATCTTTATACTCATAATCTTTATACTCATAATCTTTATACTCATAAACTTTATACTCATAATCTTTATACTCATAATCTTTATACTCATAAACTTTATACTCATAAACTTTACACTAATAATCTCAACACATGAAACTAATCGCTGAAAGTGGCTCAACAAAAACCGACTGGCGAGTTATTTCGCCCGAAGGTCAAATCTCTCAATACAAAACTGTCGGGTTTAATCCCTATTACCAAACGGCTGAAAATATTGCCGATGAATTACGAAAAAACCTTCTTCCAAATCTCCTTGATACGTCAATCTCGGAGGTATATTTTTACGGAACTGGTATCACTAATGATGAAAAAGCGGAGGTCATAAAAGAGGCTATTCGCTCAGTATTTCCTCATGTCCAAACCATCGAAGCCCATAGTGATATGCTGGCAGCTGCCCGTGCCTTGTGTGGGCGTGAGGCGGGTATTGCGTGTATCTTAGGTACGGGTTCAAACTCATGTATGTATGATGGTTCAACTATCTCTTTTCAAGTACCTCCGTTAGGCTTTTGGCTTGGTGATGAAGGTTCTGGTGGATACTTAGGTAAACAGGTGATATTAAGTTATTTACATAAAGAATTACCCGAAGATTTACGCACAAAATTCAATAAACGTTTTGGTGAAAAAGACCGTTTAGAAATTATTGAAAATGCTTATCAAAAGCCCTTTCCTAATCGGTATTTTGCTTCGTTTTCAAAGTTTATTTTTGATAATCGTCAGCATCCATTTTTGTATCAATTGGTGAGTGATGCCTTCGGTTTATTCTTTGAAAAATACATTTTGAAATACCCCGATTTCCAAAAATACAAAATCCATTTCACGGGTTCAGTAGCCTTTTACTACTCTGATATTCTTAGACGAGTGGCAACAGAAAAAGGTTGCATAGCGGGATTAATTATGGAAACTCCCATTGCTGGATTGACACTTTTTCACCGGGGATTCTGAATAAATTTATGTATTTTTGAAAACCACTATTTTAATCAAAATTTTCATGAAACGAGACGATGCCCTTTGGAAGGGCTTGATTGAAGACCTTGCTGATGATTTTTTAAAATTCTTTTACCCAAATGCTGAAAAGATTTTAGATTTGAATCGAAAAATCACCTTTTTGGATAAAGAATTGGAACAACTTTTCCCTAATACACAAGACGAGTTCAATCCTAAATACGTTGATAAACTGTTAAAGGTTTACACAAAAAAGGGAAAAGAGGAATGGATTTTGGTTCATGTGGAAGTTCAAGGTAGTACAGACAAGCAATTTGAGAGACGAATGCTAACGTATTATTATCGAATATTGGACAAATATGATCGAGATATTGCCAGTTTAGCTATTTTGACTGATAAAAGAAAAAACTTTCGCCCAAATAAATACGAGCGAGAGTTTTTGGATACATCATTACAATTTAAGTTCAAGACTTATAAAGTTTTGGATGCTAATACAGAAGAACTTGAAGCAAGTGATAATCCTTTTGCCATGGTGATATTAGTGGTACAAACCGCCTTAAAAAAAGGAACTATTTCAGAAGAATCGATGTATGATTTGAAGATTGAATTAGTAAAAAAGCTATTACGAAAAAACTTCTCAAAACCCAAAATAGATGCTTTATTACGTTTTTTGAAGTTATATGTACGTTTTGAAAACAAAGAATTAATTAGTAAGTTTGATACAGAATTAGATATTATCACAAACCGACCAAATACCATGGGACTTAAAGAATTTGTATTAGACCGTGAAAGACGGATGGCAAGAAAAGAAGGTAAATTAGAAGGTAGAGAAGAGGTAATAGAAGAAAAGAACTTCATTTTTACAAAAAACCTCATCATGCAAACAGATTTTTCTGATGAAAAAATAGCTTTATTAGCCAATGTAGAAATAGAATATGTTAAGAAAATGAGAAAATCATTATAAAATAATATCAAAATACCGTTTGACAATCATCAGGCGGTATTTTTGTTTAAACCTTGGAAATATAGATTTATGATTAGTTACGATAAAAATTTAGGTACAAAACAGAAGGCTTTAAAAATAAATCTTGACCCACGGATTTATGGTTCATTTGCTGAAATTGGAGCTGGGCAAGACGTGGCAGCCAACTTTTTCAAGTCGGGCGGAGCATCTGGAACCATTGCTAAAACCATTTCTGCCTACGATATGGCATTTTCAGATGCTATTTATGGTGAAGAGGCTTCGGGGCGATATGTGGTGGAGGCACGTTTGATGAAAATGCTGAACCGTGAATATAAATTGTTGAATGTTCGACTCACAGAAATGGCGGCTGAACGTACTTTCTTTGCTTTTGCTGACACCGTTTCTGCACTAAATTATCAAAAAACTAATGACCCTCACGGCTGGATTGGCTTGCGTTTTCAGCTTGAACCCAACGGCGAACCCAATGACGTAGTAGTTCACGTGCGGATGAAGGATAACGATAATGTTCTGCAACAACAAGCCCTAGGAATCATTGGGGTAAACTTGATGTATGGTTGTTTTTATTATTATGACCAACCCGAAGTATTGTTGCAGTCGCTGATGGATGATCTTTCGCCCGACCGTATTGAGATTGATATGATACGTTTTAGTGGTAAAGATTTCAAGAATGTTGATAACCGATTGATGTCTTTGCACTTGGTGAAAAATGGATTTACGAATGCTGCTCTTTTTGGACCGGATGGCAATGTGATGCAACCTTCCGAGGCATTTTATAAGAAATATATTGTAGCAGTTCGTGGTCGTTTTCGCCCTGTTACAAATGTCTCTTTGGATATGATAAAAAAAGGCTTGAAACAGTTTGAGAGTGAAGCGGATGTAGATGACGATAAGGTGGTTTTGTTGGCAGAATTAACGCTCAAAAACCTGCAAGGTGGTAACGAACACATCAATGAAAAGGATTTTTTAGACCGTGTGGATATTCTTTGTACGTTGGGACAAACTGTTTTGATTTCTAATTTCCATGAATATTATCGTTTGGTTGAATACCTTTCGGGTTTCACAAAATTGAGGATGGGTTTAATTTTAGGAATGCCAAACTTGGAGTATATTTTTGAAGAAAAACACTACACTAAGATTACAGGAGGAATTTTGGCAGCCTTTTCAGCGCTTTTTGCCCCCAAAATAAAATTGTATTTGCACCCTACACTCAGTGATGATGGGCATTTTGTTACGAGTGAAGAGTTCACCCCTCCCCCACACCTAAGAGGGCTTTTTCAGTATATGAAAGACAACGATAAGTTTGCAGATATTCAAAATTATGACAAAAATCTATTAACGATAAAAACGGATGATGTACTTCAATTAATTCAAACGGGCGAGCCTGGTTGGGAAGAATTAGTTCCTCCACCCGTTGTGAAACTGATTAAAGAAAACTGTTTGTTTGGTTATCCTTGCGAATTGCCTGTGCTTACGTAACAAGGGAATCCTTCCCGTGAATCGGACTCCAATTCACGGGAAGGATTTCGAGTCGTCAAACCGTAGTGCTACATTAGAATCGCTCTCACTACTTCTCTTTTCCCCCACATTCCCACGTGCTTTTCAACTTTAAAACCAGCTGATTGTAAGGCTTTTCTGATAATAGTTTTGGAACAATATGTTGTCAATAAACCGCCTTTACGAGTCATTGAGGCTATTTTCGCAAATATTTCTTCCGTCCAAAGTTCAGGCTGAGCACTGGGAGCAAAAGCATCAAAATAGATAATATCAAAAAATTTATCAGTCGAAAAATCTTGAATGGTGGTTTTTATTTTTTGCAAATGAAAATTAGCATTTATTTCTACCATTTCTTCCCAATGAGCTTGGTGAATTTGAGCTAAAAGACTGGTATTTAGTTCAGCTTCATAATTTAATAATTGAGCATCTTTTTCAGAGATTGGATAAGGTTCAAGACTGGTATAATGTACTTTCAAACCATTTTTCTGAGCCACCAAAGCTGTCATCAAAGCGTTCAAGCCCGTTCCAAAACCAATTTCTAAAATATCAATTTCAGATTTCTCCTGCATTTTTGCCCAAAGGCCCAATTCAATATAAACTCGTTGGGTTTCCGACTTTGCTCCCCGCACGGAGTGATAATATTGGTCAAACTCAGGGCTAAACAAAGTTGCAGAACCGTCGTCAGTGATTCTCAGTTTTTCCATAATTGTATGAAAGTACATGGTGAACAAAAAAGGGTGAACGAAACACCGTGTACCGTTCACCCTTTACCGTTTACCATTTTTTACAACATTGCTACAAAATTATCAAACAAATAACGTGAATCATGTGGACCTGGTGATGCTTCTGGGTGATGCTGAACTGAGAATGCAGGCTTGTCCGTTCTTCTCAATCCTTCCACTGATTTATCGTTCAAATTAATGTGGGTTAATTCCACATTATCAGCTGCTTCCAACTCTTCCATTTTCACGGCAAAACCATGATTTTGTGAGGTAATTTCTGACAAACCCGTAATCAAATTTTTCACGGGATGATTGAGTCCACGGTGACCATTTTTCATCTTGAAAGTTGATAATCCCGAAGCCTGAGCCAATATCTGATGGCCTAAACAGATACCAAAAGTCGGGTTGTCATTTTCAACAATTTTATGGACTGTTTCCACTGCATAAGGCATTACTGCTGGATCACCAGGTCCATTAGAGATAAAATAACCATCTGGATTCCACTTCTCCATTTCCTCAAAAGTGGTTTTAGCAGGAAATACTTTTAGGTAACAACCTCTATCAGTAAGGTTACTCAAAATGCTCGTTTTCACGCCTAAATCTAAGACCGCTACTCTTTTTTCTGCCTCTGGATTTCCCAAGAAATATTCTTCCTGCGTACAGACCTCCGAAGACAATTCTAAACCTTCCATGGGTGGCACTTTTGCTAATTCTTTTTTGAGTTCTTCAACGTCCAAAATCTCCGAAGAAATGATACAATTCATTACACCAGCCTGACGAATATGACGCACAATTTGGCGAGTATCAACGCCTGAGATTCCAACAATTCCTGCTTTTTCAAAATAATGTTGGAGGGAATCATCGGAGGTTTTGCGTGAA
Source organism: Cytophagales bacterium (assembly GCA_031424875.1). Taxonomy (GTDB): domain Bacteria; phylum Bacteroidota; class Bacteroidia; order Cytophagales; family Spirosomataceae; genus Arcicella. Next base: position 141 of record JANPIG010000019.1, on the reverse strand, counting down.
TGAATCGGTGAAAATTCATTACAAACCATACCCGAAATCTTAACAGATGAAGATTCTTCCTCCGAACCCTTCATCACCCCGTAATTACCAATGTGAGAAGTGGTATTGATAACCACTTGTCCATAATAAGAGGGATCAGTA
>JANPIG010000018.1:0-1203 GCA_031424875.1 Cytophagales bacterium | reverse complement strand
AAATACTGTCAGGTATATACGTATGCTGCCCGATTAATTGCCGACCGTGCTGCCAAACCAAAATGGATAAAGGATGATAAATACGAAAAGGCATACAATGATTTGAATGCTGGGAAATAGTAAAAAAGTCCTCATTTTGCGAAATTGATTTTCAATAATGAATACAAGTCCGTGGTACTTTTAGAATACTGTGTTATAAAATAAATCAAAAGCTCTTTGCGAAACCCCACTTTTTGAGTTGAAGGCAAGTTTCGGATTTCTTACTTTTTCCCTACTCATTTTTTTTGACTCTGTCTGGCAAGAACAGTGAAGAAATTAAGCAGTACCGAAAGGGAATTTTATTATAAAGTTTCAAGCCAAATAAAAATTTTAAACATCATCTTAACATAAATTATTAGTGTCATCGTTTTAAAGCTAAACTCTATTTCATATCGGCTCATTAATTTTTAAATTTACTTGCAACTTCGCACTTAATCATTTTACTACAAACTCTTTCAAAATCGCCTATACTCTTTCAAAATTTTGGCTATCTTTGTAAACCAACCTCAAATTGAAGAGAAATATATAATTAGCGATAAAATTTAGAAAACGAATAAAGAATGAAATTAACTTTTTGGGGAGCTACAAGGCAGGTAACGGGTAGTATGTATTTACTTGAATTAGATGATGAATATAAAATTCTGATTGATTGCGGAACAAATATGGAGCGAGAAATTGACTATTCTCTCCCGCTCGAAAATAAAGCATTTTTTCCGTTTGAAGCTTCACAAGTAAATCTCGTTCTTCTTACACACGCACACATCGACCATTCAGGCAATATACCCATGCTCTATCGTGAAGGTTATGAGGGGCAAGTACTTTGCACCTCACCCACGGCAGATTTGACCAGTCTTTTGCTGCATGATTCAGCCAATTTGAATCTAAAAAAAATAAAACAAGCCGAAGGTGATAGTAAGAAAAAGAAGAAAAAGATGGATAGATTGCTCACCAAGGGTGATTTGTACTTACAAAGAGATGTAGAAGATTCGATGGCTAATTTTGTAACCATTGCTTTCAATCAACGTTTTAGAGTTTCGGATACGGCTTGGGTAACTTTTATTCCTGCGGGGCATTTGTTGGGAGCGGCTCATATTATTTTAGAAGTAAAAGAAGAAGGCGCATACCAATTAAAGGAAGCATTTAATACGCAAAGAAAAATTGAAA
>JANPIG010000017.1:0-2677 GCA_031424875.1 Cytophagales bacterium | reverse complement strand
TGAGTGAATATCAAAATTTTGGTCAAATTTTCGATGAAGAACTCGACTCTTTGAACTGTCTTTACAAAGAACTCGTTGATTACCTCTTCGGTAAACCCATTTTTAACAATCTTTTCGCTTGAACAATTGGGGCATTTCTCTAATTTTGTGACACTAAGCATTTTGACGCTTTGGTTTTTATGATTCGATACCACAAAAATACAATTTGTCGAATGCTTGGTTTTATCATCAACACTTTTAAGAACTACCAATAGATTAAAATACATTAATTAGGTTTTATTGTCTTTGCCTTGATTGGTCAAAACATAAAACCGTTCTTATCATAAAAGGGTAGTGAACCTCTTTTTTGCTCCTAAAAGATGTAAAGGTTTTACATTTAATTGACGCTTTTGATATAAACCTCCTATCGCAGCTACTAACGCTTCGATAAACCTACGCACCTGTACCATGTGACCTTCTTGATCAAGGAATCTGCTTTAAAGAATCATTCAAATCCTAAATATTACGTTATATTTGTTGAAAATATAATTCATTCATAAACAAACTTTAAATCCATGAAAAAAGCCAAGCTAATTTTATTTTTCCTTTCAATTTTACTATTCACTAACTCGTTTGCACAATCACCCAAAAAAGGTAAATGGACTAATTTATTCAATAAAAAAGATTTAACTGGTTGGAAAATCTACGGCACCGAAAAATGGTACGTGGACAAAGGTGAACTTATCTGCGAAAGCGGGCCTGATAAAGAATACGGCTATTTAGGGACCGATCAAAAATTTAAAAACTTTGATTTGAGCTTGGAGTTTAAACAGGAAGCGGATGGAAATAGTGGCGTGTTTTTTCATTCTTCCATTGAAGGAGTAAAAATTACGGGTTGGCAGTCGGAAGTTGCTCCTCCTGGACATTGGACGGGCGGAATTTACGAATCTTATGGCAGAGGTTGGATTATAAAACCAACGGCCGATAAAGATAAAGCCTTAAAAATGGGCAAATGGAATGAAATGCGAGTAAAAGTTTTAGGAAATAACGTTACGACCTATCTTAACGGGCAAGAAATGATTACACTAACCGATGATAAAATTGGCTCGGTTGATGGAATAATTGCCTTGCAGATTCACAGTGGAGGAGGCATAAAAGTAAAATGGCGTAAGATTAAGGTTCGGGAAATTTAATTAATTGTTACTTACACAAAAAAGTCGTTGAAAATAAATCAACGACTTTTTTGTGTATTTGCTCAAATCGATATTTCAATTTTAATGAATTTGTCTATTATTTTCTCCATATCCTTGATTAGTGGGAAATCATAGCTTTCAGGTTAAGACTCATCAGGTTATTTTTATATTCATACAACGTCCCATAGGGCTTTTTGATAAAAGAACTCGGTAAGAGCTAAACCTTTGCGGGAACTACATTAGATTTTTTTTTGATTTAACCCCTGTCTTTAGCTTAATGACTTGTAGGTTTAACAGTCTCAATTTATTTCATATTAGCGTATAACAGTAATATGAAAATCTCTTGCTGCTGGATTGATTGCACTTCCTGTTGCGTTATAAAACTTAATAGAAACGGTATTGGCAGCAGAAACGTAAGCATATGAAATGAGCAAGCCAGCAGGTAAACCACCAGCGGGCGATACATAAACTGTTGAATTGACTGCGGCATTTGTTACTGGTAACGATAAAGTAACCTCACTAAGTGAGTTTACAGAGCCGATATTCCCATTTAAACTTACTTTAATAATTTCATTAATGATAGTCCCATTTGTACCGAATTTTGTAGTCCCATCTACATCTAATTTTGCAGCGGGGCTAACAGTGCCTATACCCACTTCACCCGTAGCAAGTACATTAATTCTTGTGGTATTATTGGTTCCTAATATCAAGCCTTTATTTTCTTTCACAAAAAATTTGCCCGTCCCATCTGATTGATAACCAACTTCGATGCCGTCTGAGCTTGTTTGCCCAGAATTTATATTTGTAAAACGCATCATAGCCTCTGCTCCTGAAGAATTATGAATATGAAGAGGATTAACAGGAATGGAAGTACCTACACCTAAATTTCCGTTAGCAAGTAATGTCATTTTTGTTACATTACCATTTGTGCGAAAAGTCATTCTTTTATCATTAGAAGTATTATAATAGATTCCGCCACTCTGATTATTAGATGGTAGTCCAAATACAATACCGCTTTCGTTGGCTTCTGGGGTTAAAATTCCTACATATCCTGTTGAGTTCTTTTCAAAAGTTGCAATGTTGTTTGTTCCAGAGACAGCACCTGATTCACTTTCAAAAATATGGAGGAAAGACTCAGGCATAATATTACCAATGGCTGTTTTCCCATTTTTTAGCATTACCATACCATTACTCCGATTAATGTCGTCTGTGCCGTTGCCAATCATAAAAAGAGGTTGCGTAGTAATCCAATTAGTGGTACTTAGCCCTGCAAAGGGTAAATTGAAAGAACCTAATATAGTACATGAAAAATTATTAACTTTTAGACCTCGACCAAACCCATATCCACTATTTGTATTAGCATTTGAAGATTCACCAAACAAAAATGTATTACTTGTATAGATTCCAAAATCCAGGAACATGCCGAAGAAGCTGTTGCAGCGCACATGAAGAATCTTCAAAAAGAATTTTTCGCACAGCAAAAAGATAATAAGAATGCTCCGTTC
>JANPIG010000016.1:0-4605 GCA_031424875.1 Cytophagales bacterium | reverse complement strand
GTATATATGATGACTCCCGATAAAGATTATGGACAGTTGGTCGAGGAGCGTATCAAAATGTACAAGCCCGCCTACATGGGCAAGGGCGTAGAGGTTTTAGGCGTAGAGGAAATCTGTGCCAAATGGGGCATTGATGATGTGATGAAAGTGATTGATATTTTGGGATTAATGGGCGATGCTTCGGACAATATTCCTGGCATTCCAGGTATTGGCGAAAAAACGGCTACCAAGCTAATTGAAGAGTATGGGTCGGTCGAAAACCTAATTGCCAATGTGGATAAATTGAAAGGTAAGCAACAAGAAAATGTACGTAATTTTGCCCAACAAGGACTTTTATCCAAAGAATTAGCAACTATTCACCTAAACGTTCCCGTTGATTTTGATGAGTTAGATTTGCAATGTTCGGAGGTGAATAGAGAGTTACTTTCGCCCCTTTTGGATGAATTGGAGTTTAGAACATTGCGGAGAAGATTATTGGGAGAGGAAGCGAGCGAATCAGGCAGTCAGCAATCGGCAGTCAGCAATCAGCCGAAAGCTGAAAGCCGAAAGCCGACTACCTCTTCTGGTCAAATGGATTTATTTGGCAGTTTAGTGCCTGAGAAAAAGTTAGAGCTTTTTAGTGAAAACGACTACGAATCCCAAACCCAAGCCCCCAATATCGAGCAACGAAAATCGAACATCGAAAATACTGTTCACGAGTACCACCTCATTGACACGCCCGAACTTCGCAAGAGTCTGATTCATTTTTTGAGCTTGCAAGATGCCTTGTGTTTTGATACAGAAACCACTTCAGTAAATGCTGTGGAGGCAGATTTGATTGGAATGTCATTTGCCTATCGGGCGGGCGAGGCGTATTATGTGCCTGTTCCAGCGGATAAAGCTGTGGCTCAGGCGATTGTGGATGAATTTAAGGTGATTTTTGAAAACGAAAAAATAGAAAAAATAGCCCAAAATATCAAATATGACTTAATGGTTTTGAGTCATTATGGCGTAAATATGAAGGGAAAAATGTACGATACCATGTTGGCTCATTATATTATCGAACCCGAAAAAAGGCATGGTATGGATATTCTGGCGGAAGATTTCTTGAATTATACACCAGTGTCTATCGAAGAATTAATCGGTAAAAAAGGCGCAAAACAAGGCAATATGAGGGATGTGGATATTGAACGGGTGAAAGAATATGCGGCGGAAGATGCTGATATTACCCTGCAATTAAAGGATAAATTGAACCCCTTGTTGGCTCAAAATCCAAGTGCAGTTCATTTGTTTGAAACCGTAGAAATGCCTCTGACGCAAGTTTTGGCAGATATTGAATTGGAAGGCGTAAAAGTGGACGTTGAGTTTCTGGCAACGATGTCAAAGGTTTTGGAGAAAGATATGTTGGAAGTGCAAACCAAAGTTTTTGAGTTGGCGGGGCAAGAATTTAACATCGGTTCACCCAAACAATTAGGAGAAATTTTATTTGATAAACTAAAACTCGACCCCAAAGCCAAAAAGACCAAGACGGGGCAATACATGACGGGCGAAGACATTTTGACAAAATTAGAATTACAAAACCACGAAATTGCCCGTAAGATTTTGGATTTCAGAGAATTACAAAAATTAAAATCAACTTATGTGGATGCTTTGCCTTTATTGATTTCAAAAAGAACGGGCAGAATTCATACGTCTTTCAATCAGGCCGTTACCTCTACGGGGCGACTTTCGAGTACGAGTCCAAACCTTCAAAATATTCCTATTCGTACCCCACGTGGGCGTGAAATTCGGAAGGCATTTATTCCTAAAAGTGATGATTTTATTATCCTTTCTGCTGATTATTCACAAATAGAATTACGGATTATGGCGGCTTTTGCCAAGGACGAATCCATGATTGAAGCCTTTAACCAAGGGCGAGATATTCACGCCACGACAGCCGCAAAAGTATTCAATGTGAGCCTTGACGAAGTTACGCCTGAAATGCGTAGAAAGGCTAAAACGGTCAATTTTGGGATTATTTATGGCGTTTCTGCCTTTGGTTTGGCAGAACAAATAGGAGTGAGCCGTACCGAAGCCAAAGAGTTGATTGATAGTTATTGGCGTGAATTTCCGTCCATCAAAAAATACATGAATGATGCCGTGATTAATGCTCGTGATAATCAATATGTAGAAACCATCATGGGCAGACGTAGATATTTGCGAGACATCAATTCACAGAATATGGTAGAGCGTGGTTTTGCCGAAAGAAATGCTGTGAATGCTCCCATTCAAGGTTCGGCAGCTGATATGATTAAGGTAGCAATGATAAAAATCAATAATTTCATCAAAGAAAATAACCTACAATCACGCATGATTTTGACGGTACATGACGAATTAGTATTCGATGCTCATAAATCGGAAGTAGAATTATTAAAAGAAAAAGTACACGAATTAATGATTACCGCCATTGATTTTCCTGTGAAAATGGATACGGGTATTGGCGTTGGGGCGAATTGGTTGGAGGCTCATTGATAAGCATAATATAAAATAAAGACCATTAATTGAAATTCTGCTGAAAAATTTTATTAAAAATGAAAAACATATTAATTACATTTAACTTATTATGGTTTTGGGCTATTTCCTTTAACATACATAGCCAGTCCATAACATTATTGTCTAACAATTACTCATCTTATTGTGCAGGAAGCACCATAGAAATTCCTGTTAATCTCAGTGGTACTTGGAATTCAAATAATGTTTTCAGACTTAAATTGAATAATAATTTTTCAGTAAGATATAGATCAGACACAACGTTTTATGTTCAAGCAGAAAATAATCAATCACCATTGAGGTTTAAATTGCCAGCTTTATACAATAATGACGATTATTATCCACAAAGTCAAGATTTTACCATTGTAATTCAATCCACAAATCCTATAGTAAATAGTAATTCCCAAACGGTAACTTTAAAAAAACTTCCTTCAATTAAGTTATTAGGAGCTATAGACGGAACTGTTGGAATACAATTTAATGAGTATAGGAATCCTGATGCCCCTAAAATGATAAAAACGTTTTTCTCAACAGGAACAGACGATAATACGTGTAGATTCAAACTAAATGATAGTACCGTTGTAAGCGGAGGTATTTTTAACGTTAGCCCTACTTCCAATTATACTTATAAGGTGGTAAGAACCTGGAATAGCTGTGGGCTTGGTAGAGTTTTAGGGAATAATTCTATAATAGTAAAAGTCAATCCATTTAGAATTAAAAATGCAAGTGTTATTCCAAATGAAATTTGTGAGAATAGAAAAATTAGGATAAAATTTGACTATGAAGGGAAATTTAATCCAAATAATCAATTTTTAATTGATTTATGTAATAGAACTGGAGATACTGTTAGAGTTTTGAACACCTTTACAGAAGATAGCATAAACGTATATGCAGACATCCCCAGTAATATTTCAGCAGGAAATTATGCCGTAAGAGTAAGAGGAACATCTCCTGATATGGCATCAAGTTATTACGAGATCACAATTCAACCCAAACCAATTGTAGAAATCTCAGGATATGCCAATCAAGAACCATATCCTATTAATTTTCCTTTGGGAATAAGGGTCCAAGTTTATGGAGGTACAATAAACCCAATTTTTGTCAGATTGTCAGATGGAAGTGCTGTTAGGAATTGGAAACAATATTCGGGCGGTCCAACAGGTACTGGGTCTTTATCAGATTTAACAATAAACATAAAACCTAATAAATATTATACAATAGATTCTGTTTTTACGTCTTGTGGAGTTCTTACAGATTATACTGTCATCGGAGCAAAAACATTTGATGTACTTGAAGATTTCTATATACACCCTTTGCCTAAGAAGGAATATTGCGAGGGTGAAAAAATTAGATTTAAAGTCAAATCAGATTATACTTTTAGTGGAAATAATAATTTCACACTGAATTTATATAGTCTCAATACTTTATTTATAACCCTTCCTGTTACAATTGTAGGCGACAGCTTAGAGGCCTCTTTACCATCTTCTGCTCAACTACCATTGTATTCCTCTGAAGACTTTTATTTCTCTATTTCCTCAACTTCACCTCAAAAAACAAGTACAAAAACATTGGAAGGTATTATTATAAAAAGGAAGCCAGATTTTAGTTTAATAAACACCTCTTCTACACTTTCAACGCCTGGGCTTGTTTATATGTACGGTAATGTTTCAGGAAATAAAACATTTAAAGCAACGATAAATAATGGAGTTGTAGATCAAGAATACGTTTGTTACCCAGAATATAATGAGAGCCATATTTATTCGAATTCAAGAAGGAGTTTTATAAAGATTTTTGCAGCAAAGACTCAAACTTTTTCTCTCAAAAGTATTACGAACGTATGCGGAACTAAAACCTTCCCATCTCCACTCACATACAATACTATAATCTCGTCTTCTCCTTCAAAATACATTAAGTTTACTAATTTAGAAAAGTTGCAGAGTATTTCACGAGATAAAGCTTATGTAGTAAATTTTGATACAATAGGGACTTTTTCAGCAAATGAACAATTTATAGTTTATTTAAAATATAATGGTTTATCTTATGAGGTAGGAAGAGGGCAACAAAGCCCAATTACGATTAATATTTCAGATAGTTTCC
>JANPIG010000015.1:0-2211 GCA_031424875.1 Cytophagales bacterium | reverse complement strand
ATTTTTATCGAACCAAGAAAGGAGCAGAATGTGTTTTTATTATTGAACATAACGGAAAGGTGAAAGCGGCTATCGAATTTAAAATGAATTCAGCCCCGCAAATTAGTAAAGGGTTTAGAATATCAATGGCTGATACCAATGCCCAACAGGGTTTTGTGATTGCCAAAACTAATGAAACTTATAGGGTAGAAGAAAATATTACGGTTACATCATTGAAAACATTTTTGCAGGATATTTTACCCCAACTTTAATGAACATTAACGCTACCCTCATCAATTATTTACATATTTGTCACCGTAAACTTTGGCTTCATGCCAACGTAATACGGATGGAGCATACTTCGGATATTGTGTCGGAGGGGAAATTGATTGGGGAAGAAAGTTATCCGCAACGGGCTGAGAAAAATCAAGAGGTTGAACTTTCATCAACTTTTGACGGAATTGAGTTGTCGGCAAAAATTGATTTTTTTAATGCAAAATTGGGCATAGTTCACGAAACGAAGAAGTCGGCGGCGAGAGAGTTGGCTCATACTGCTCAAGTACAGTTTTATTTATACTTGCTTCGTAAAAATGAGATTATGGCTAATTATGGAACGATAGAATATCCAAAATTGAGGCAAACTGATCGAGTTGACTTGAATGAGGACGATGTTAGAGCAATTGAGTTGAAAATTAAACAAACTTACGCCATTACTAAACAAGAAAATTGTCCGCCCGCTTTAACAAAGAGTAAATGTAGTAATTGTTCTTATTTTGATTTTTGTTGGAGTGGAGACGAATGATAAATTATGAAAAAATCGTATTACCTTTTTAATCCTGGACGATTAAGTAGGCAGGATAATACTTTGAAATTTCAACCTGTGGATGAACATGGCGTTGAAGGTCAGCCAAGATATTTGCCCATTGAAACGGTGGATAATATCTACTGTTTTGGGTCGTTGGATGCAAATTCGGCGATGTATAATTTCTTGGGGAAGCATCAGGTGGCGGTTCATTTTTTTGATTATTATGAACATTATACAGGTTCATTTATGCCAAAGGAATATTTGTTGGCAGGAAAAATGCAGGTGGAACAAACGAAATATTACCTTTCAGATAAAAAGCGGATGGTGGTGGCTCAGAAATTTGTATCGGGCGGAGCTGCCAATATGTTGAAGAATTTAGCTTATTATAACAACCGTCAGAAGGATGTGGCCAAACAAATTTCGGCAATTGAGAGGTATGTTGAAAGTATAAATGCTACGATAAAAGTGCCTGAGTTGATGGGGATTGAAGGGAACATTCGACAGACTTACTATGAGGCTTTTGGTGTAATTATTAATGATTTCGAGATGGGAAATCGGACAAAGCAACCGCCTAACAATGAGGTTAATACGCTGGTTTCGTTTGGAAATATGATGTGCTATACAATGTGTTTGGATCAAATATTTCACACCCAATTGAATCCTACGATTGGTTTTTTGCATGAACCCGGGTTTAGACGATATTCGCTTGCTTTGGATTTGGCTGAGGTTTTTAAGCCAATATTAGTGGATAGAACAATTTTTAGTTTGCTTAATAAGAGACAAATACAGTCGAGTGATTTTAGGCATGAGTTAAATCGTTGTGTAATGAAGGATTCGGCACGGAAGATTTTTGCTCAAGCGTTTGACGAAAAACTGAAAGAGACTTTTAAGCATAGGAGTTTAGGACGGTCGGTGAGTTACAAGCATTTGGTAAAGTTAGAATGTTATAAATTGAGTAAGCATTTATTGGGGATAGATGAGTATAAGCCGTTTAAGATGAATTGGTAAAAGATTTCATAACGTATAAAGCTATACGTCAAAATTTTAAACGTAAAAAATATGTATGTAATTTTGGTTTATGATATGGGTGAAAAGAGAGTCGGCAAGATGTTGAAACATTGTCGAAAGTATTTGAATTGGATTCAGAACTCAGTTTTTGAGGGAGAAATATCAGAAGTGAAATTGAAAGAAATGGTATTAGGAGCCAAGAGAATTATGGATGAAGAAACGGATAGTTTGATTATGTTTAAGAGTAGAAATGAGAAGTGGCTGGATAAAGAAGTAGTGGGAGTGGAGCGGATGGAGATTGATAATTTTCTTTAATGCATTGTCGTCGAGGATAATTTTATGATATTAATATGTTTAAAATTTCATTCTAAAACACTATATTTCCAAGCTAATTGCCTGATAATCAGAGATCGTCAATG
>JANPIG010000014.1:0-2668 GCA_031424875.1 Cytophagales bacterium | reverse complement strand
GTCAGTAGCTGAACAACCCAGATTTGTCAATGAAAAATTACTATAAACGCCTGCTGATAAACCTGTTAGATTAAACGCATTGCCTGACACAGTTACACTTTTTGGTGAGGCAGTCGCTACTGAACCTGTTCCTGTAAAACTTAACGAATAAGTCCCATTTGGTAAATTAGTTGAAGTAAAAGCTATGCTACCATCCGCTCCTGCACAAGTTGTTGGATTAACTGCTATTCCTGCAGTGATAGTTGGAGAGGTCGGATCAATCAAAGTTTTTGAAGTTGCATCAGTAGCTGTACAACCATTATTTATCAATGAAAAATCACTATAAACTCCTGCTGATAAACCAGTTAGATTAAACGCATTGCTTGACACAGTTATATTTTTAGGAGCGGCAGTCGCTACTGAACCTGTTCCTGTAAAACTTAACGAATACGTACCATTAGGCAAATTAGTTGAAGTAAAGGCAATGCTACCATCCGCTCCTGCACAAGTGCTTGGGTTCGTGACTGTTCCTGCTGTAATGGTTGGGGCAACTGGATCTGTCAAGGTTTTTGAGGTATTGTCAATGCCTGTACAACCACCTGTTGTTACTGAAAAACCATTATAAGTTCCTGCTGGTAAGCCTGTTAAAGTAAACGCTCCATTCGCCACGTTAATACTTTTTGGACTGCCCGATCCTGTATAATTCAAAGTGTAAGTCCCATTTGAAAGGGTGGTTGTGAAGGCAATACTACCATTCGTTCCACTACAAGTGCTTGGATTAGTTGATGTTCCTGCCGTCAAAGTAGGAGCGGCTGGATCGGTTAAAGTTCTCGTAACATTGGCTATTCCTGTACATCCACCTGTCGTTACTGAAAATCCTGAGAAAGTACCATCGGGTAAACCTGTCAGTGTGAATACTCCATTCGCCACGGTAATACTCTTTGGACTTCCTGAACCTGTATAGCTTAATGAATACGTTCCATTAGGTAAGCTGGTTGTAAAAGCAATACTTCCATCGGTACTCAAACAAGTCGTTGGATTCGTCGTCGTTCCTGCGGTTAGCGTTGGTGGTGCTGGGTCGGTCAAAGTTCTGGTTGCTGAGGATGTTCCCGTACATCCGCCCGTTGTTACCGAAAACCCTGAGAATGTTCCATCAGGTAAATTACCCAAAGTAAATGCACCACTCGCTACGGTGATAGTTTGTGGACTTCCTGCCCCTGTATAGTTCAATGTATAAGTACCATTTGGTAAGTTAGTTGTGAAAGCAATACTTCCATCGGTACTGGCACAAGTGCTGGGGTTGGTTGCTATTCCTGCCGTTAGGGTTGGTGCGGTTGGGTCGTTCACGGTTTTAGTACTGTTATCGGTGCTGGTGCAGCCTGCACTCGTAATCGAAAAGCCAGAGTAAGAGCCAGCCGATAAACCTGTCAAACTAAATGCTCCGCTTGCTACTGTTACACTTTGTTGATTTCCTGCACCCGTGTAGTTGAGTGTATAAGTACCATTGGGTAAAGTAGTGATGAAGGCAATCGAACCATTTGTTCCTGAACAAGTCGTTGGATTGGTTACCGCTCCTGCCGTTAAAGTGGGAGGTGTTGGATTACTTACCGTTTTGCTCGTAGCATCCGACGCAGTACAGCCTAAATTCGTGATAGAAAAGTTACTATACGTTCCATCATCTAAACCAGTCAAAGCGAAAGCATTACTTGTAATTGCAACGGTTTTGGGAGAGCCTGTTCCTGTATAAGTAATTGTATATGAGCCATTTGGCAAGTTGGTGCTGGTGAAAGAAATGCTACCATCTGCCGCACTACACGACGTTGGGGCAGTTACCGAACCTGCCGCAATGGTAGGTGTAGCTGGGTCGTTCAAAGTTTTCAAAGTAGCATCCGAACCTGTACATCCATTATTCGTAATTGAAAAAGCACTATAATTCCCTGCACTCAATCCTGTTAACGTAAAGGCATTATTGGTAACGTTTACACTTCTGGGGCTGCTCGTTCCTGTGGTCGTAAAACTCAATGAATACGTACCATTCGCTAAATTGGTTGTGGTAAAAGCAATCATTCCATCGGTTCCCGAACAAGTTGTTGGATTAGTGGACGTTCCTGCGGTGATGGTTGGAGTGGCAGGATTAGACAAAGTTCTTGAAGTTGCCACCGTACCTGTACATCCTGAACTTGTTACTGAAAAATTACTGTAAGTCCCTGCTGATAAACCACTTAGCGTGAAGGCATTACTCGACACCGTGATACTTTTTGGGCTTGTGGTGCCTGTGGTCGTAAAACTTAATGAATACGTGCCGTCAGGTAAATTTGAACTTGTAAAAGCAATTGTTCCATCAGTTCCCGAACAAGTAGTCGGATTGGTTGCCGTTCCTACCGTTAAGACTGGCAAAGCCAAATCCGTTAAAGTAACGGGTGTTGCCAAAGAACCTGTACAGCCGCTTACATTCGTAATGGAAAAATTACTGTAAGTACCATCTGCCAAACCTGAAAGTGTAAAAGCACCAGAGGTTATAGTTACAGACCGAGGACTTCCTGCCCCTGTATAGGTGAGTGAGTAAGTTCCATCGGAAATATTAGTCGTAGTAAAACTAATTGAACCATCAGATAAATTACAAGCCGAAGGATTAGTGGTAGCTCCCAAAGTCAAAACAGGGGCGGCAGGATCACTAAGCGACCTTGGC
>JANPIG010000013.1:0-3581 GCA_031424875.1 Cytophagales bacterium | reverse complement strand
ATATCTTGCTCCGTTTCCGCAAATGGCAGTATTCATTGGGCGGTATTGTAGCCTTGGTACATGACGTGTTAGTAGTTTTGGGTATGGTAGGAATCACTCGATTGTTCGGTTTTGAATTGGAAGTTGATCAAGTATTTATTGCTGCTGTTTTGACAGTAGTAGGTTACTCAATCAACGATACCGTGGTAGTATTTGACCGTATTCGTGAAGAGATTGGAATTGATGCAGACCTTTCAAATAAAGAATTGATGATCAAGACTATCAACCAATCAATTAACCACACCATGAGCCGTACTGTAATGACTGCCACAACGGTATTTTTGGTAGTAACGGTATTGCTAATTTTTGGAGGAGATATTTTGAGAGGTTTCTCATTCGCCATGTTTATCGGTGTGGTGTTTGGTGCATATTCATCTATCTTCGTAGCTGCCCCAATCGTAATTGACTTTGGTGGTGGGAAAAAGAAAACTGTTGAGCCTGCTGTTTTGACGAAAGCGTAGGATAAAACGTCTGAATTTGGATTCGTAGGATTGATTGTTTGGATTACTCTATTGTAGAAAATCCAAACAATTCTTAAATCTGATACGTTGCGACGTTTCGTAATCCAAATTCAGACATTTTTTTGATTTAACACAAAATATTAAGTATCTTGATAAATAATTTTCAAAATATATTATTGTTAAATAACCAAAACACAATTTTTTATTGTGAAATCTAAAAATTCACTTCTAATACATTCAAAATCAAAGTTTTAATATGGAAAAAAGTATATGGCGTAAAAAACCAATGGAGGCTTACGAAGCTGACATAAGGAACAATCAATTGAAAAAAGTTCTTGGTAAATGGAGCTTAACCGCTATTGGAATCGGTGGCATCATCGGTGGAGGTATTTTTGTATTGACAGGAACAGCAGCTCACTATCACGCTGGTCCTGCTTTGGCATTATCATTTGTAGTAGCAGGTATTGGTTGTGTTTTTGCAGCCCTTTGTTATTCTGAATTTGCTTCGATGTTGCCCGTAGAAGGCTCTGCCTATGCATATGCTTATGGAACAATTGGAGAATTATTTGCTTGGATTATCGGGTGGGGACTAATTCTCGAATATGCTATGGGAGCCATGACCGTTGCCGTCAGTTGGTCGGGTTATTTTAATAAACTCTTGCACTTATTTGGCGTCTCCATGCCTTATTATCTGACCAATGACCCCTTTTCAGCTAAGCAGTATGCGATTGATAATAATTTAGCTGAACCTTCAAGTTTTGCTTTTAATTTACCTGCTTTCTTGATTACTTGGGTTGTTACTTGGGTTTTGGTAAAAGGTATCAAAGAAGCAACCAACACCAATAATTTAATTGTAATTCTTAAATTATCTGCCATTCTATTCGTAATCATTGTCGGTGTGTTCTTTATTAATGTTGATAATTGGCATCCATTTATCCCCGAACCCGAAATGGTAAAACACGCTGACGGTTCAATGAAGGAAGCGTATGGTATTAGAGGGATTTTGAGTGGTGCTGCTGCTATATTCTTTGCTTATATTGGTTTTGACGTAGTTTCTACTTCGGCAGGTGAAGCTATTAATCCTAAAAAAGATATTCCATTTGCTATCATTGCGTCTTTAGCTATCTGTACAGTTTTGTATATTTTGGTATCGTTGGTGCTTACAGGTATGTTAAATTATAAAGACATTACAGGAGATGCCTTGAAAGCTCCCGTAGCTTTTGCCTTTGATTCTGTTGGACAACCTTGGGCAGTATTTATTATCACTACCGCTGCTACAGTAGGTCTGGTTTCGGTAATGTTGGTAATGATGTTAGGACAGACTCGGGTATTCTTAGGCATGGCAAAAGATGGTTTATTGCCAGGTTTCTTCCGTCAAATTCACCCAAATTTCCAAACGCCTTGGAAAAGTACAATTTTGGTAGGTTTAGTAGTTTCATTAGTAGCCTCATTTACGCCTATTGGAGTATTGAGTGATATGACCAGTTTTGGAACATTGTTTGCTTTTGCTATGGTTTGTTTGGCAGTATTGATTCTTCGTATGCGTGAGCCAGATCGTGATAGACCTTTTAAAACGCCAGCATTGATATTAATTGCTCCTTTAGGAATTATTACCAACGTGGCTTTGATGTCATTGTTAGATAGTAAAGCCCAACAATTTGCTTTAATTTGGATGGTGATTGGTTTGGCAGTTTACTTTATTTACAGTAGAAGTAAGAGTAATTTGAATGATATGTAAGTAATAAATTTATTCATAAAAAACGGCTCGTTGGAACACTTCCTTCGAGCTGTTTTGTTTACAATAATACCGTTCTTTACTTAGTATTACGCTTATTGACTGCATCCGTCAAGAATTACCGCCAACTTTGAAACTTAGAGAATCATATCAAAACTCAAACTCTCTGACCAGCTCAGGGACGGTTTTGTTTATACATTAGCAATCAAGAAACAAAGTCCGCAATTGAAATTCAGTTTTGATAATGATAATTTCCCCAAGAAATTGTCTGCATTGATTGAGTTTTTACAAACGTAACACGGCAAAGATTGCCGTGCTACGTTGTATGAGGTTTGTTATTTTATGAGTAATTTTGCATTTTATTCATAACATGGCAACGATACAAGACGAAATTCATAAACGCCGAACCTTCGGTATTATCTCTCACCCCGATGCGGGAAAAACTACCTTGACCGAAAAATTACTTCTTTTTGGAGGGGCAATCAATACGGCAGGAGCTGTTAAATCTAACAAAATTAAAAAGGGAGCAACATCATATTTCATGGAAATTTAACGCCAGAGAGGTATATCTGTGGCTACTTCGGTGATGACCTTTGAATATAATAATCTCATAATCAATATCTTAGACACACCAGGACACAAAGATTTTGCAGAAGATACTTACAGAACTCACACGGCGGTAGATTCAGTAATTTTAGTAATTGACTGCGTGAAAGGTGTTGAGGAACAGACTAAACGATTGATGGAGGTTTGCCGTATGCGAAACACGCCTGTGATTGTTTTTATCAATAAAATGGATAGAGAAGGACAGAATCCTTTTGACCTTTTGGATGAATTGGAACAAAGTCTGGACATTAAAGTTCGTCCGCTGACTTGGCCCATCAACATTGGAGCAAATTTCAAAGGGGTATATAACCTTTATGATAAATCATTGAATTTGTTTAACGCCAACAAAACCAAAATCGAAAAGAATGTAGAATCAGTTGATATTTGGACGGATGCTTTGGACAAAAGAGTAGGCGAAAAAGATGCTAACCAATTGCGTGAAGACGTTGAATTGATTGAAGGTGTTTATTCAGAATTTGACCGTGATGTTTATCTTTCGGGCGAAGTGGCTCCTGTGTTTTTTGGTTCGGCAGTAAATAATTTTGGTGTACAGGAATTATTAGACACTTTCACAGAAATTGCCCCAAGCACGCAACCACGCCAAACGGATGTGAGAATTGTTGAGCCCGATGAAAAGAAATTCTCTGGTTTTATCTTCAAAATTCACGCAAATCTTGACCCTAAACACCGTGATAGAATTGCCTTCCTACGGGTATGTTCGGGGACGTTTGAGCGTAATA
>JANPIG010000012.1:0-21617 GCA_031424875.1 Cytophagales bacterium | reverse complement strand
GGAGTAGTGTTCACCTCTTCCCATCTCGAACAGAGAAGTTAAGCCTACTGCCGTTGATGATACTGCAATCACATGCGGGAAAGTAAATAAACCCCAAATACATTAAAAAGAAAACGCCCTTTATTCAAAAATGAGTAAAGGGCGTTTTGGCGTTTGAAGAAAAGGCAAGTCTATTATTTTATCCTTAGTGAAAATAATAAGGAAATCCTAAGATGATTGTTTATGTTTTTATTAGTACATTTTTTCTATTAACCTCTTCTTTAACTTATGAATTCCGTACCTTTGCAGATTAGTGAATTTTAAAATTTAGAATCTCTTTACTTCTTAAAATTTTTCGGAATAATTGTTGAAAATTGATTCTTAGCCTCAAATAAAATGTCTTTAATTGTAATTGAAAGGTTAAAAAAATACTTAAAATCAAATGCTTTACCACAGAGTATTTCCAAGGGGAAAGCTATTTTTTCTCGTGGTGAAATGGTATTAGAGCGTTTCTCGAATAATGATAAAGGAGATGCTGCGATAAAAGTTAGGAGTGATTCGGGTGCAAGAGCTTATAATGTTGTTGTAAAAAATTGGAATACACCTATTTTGGCTACTTCTTGCTCTTGTGATTATGATTGGGGAGGCATTTGTAAGCATAGAGTAGCTGCATTGTTATTATTAGAAAATGAGCTTTCTCGTTTTAAAGATACCGATTTGACTTCAACATTTATAAATACTACTAAAAAACGCACTTATTCTACCACTAATCACATAATCCGCATAAGCTCATTTGATGATTGGACTTTAAAAAACTTGGTTTCCTTAGATGACTGGAAAAAAAGAACAAATATTAAAAAGGTACAAATTTTATCTGCACTTAATGGGGAAGCTATTGTGGAAGTAATGCTGAATGGAGAGGTATTTATGACAAAATTTACTAAACTTCAATTTAATAGTGAATTATCAACATCTTGTTCTTGTTCGCAAGAACTAGAGCATCAGGCTTGTGTACATAAGTTAGGAGCATTAATAGCAATTCGTGATACATTTGGAGCAAATAATCCTTTTGATAAAATGAGGGATTATACTGCAGAGAAAAATAAATTGTTAGGTGAATTCGGTTTCTCTTTAAATGATGATTTGAAGGGGAAATTTGATTTCAAATTGAAGTCTGATGGGACAGTGCAATTAATACGTCTTGATACTAGTATTCAAAGAATTAGTGATTATCAGAATTGGCGAATAGTTAACAGTCGGATTTTTAGAAGCCCAGAAACTACTTTTAGTATAGGTGTAGATGATGGGTATAAAGATCAACGGCAAATTCTGTATGTTTTACGGTGTAAAGGAGAAGAGTATTTAAATGATGTGGCGATAGATGTGTATTCTTATAAAGCAGGAACGAATGGTAAAATGACATATATTCGTTCGCTAAAAGATAGTGATATCGAAAATATGCCTAAAATGGAAGATTCTGATAATCAAATAATTACATTAATTAATAGTATAAAAGATGATGGGTTGAAGAATTTTGGAAAGAAAAAAGATTTGAAATTACCTTATTTTTATGAATACCTAAATAGAGATGAAATTTCGGCTTTTGATACTCCAATTGTTGAAGAATATATTAATAAAAAACTTAATAAAATTTTTAGCTTATTATCTGAAAAACAAGTCTTTACCAGTAAAACTTCATATGTGGGGGGGCAGACTGATATTGAGGAAGCTCAAATATCAGCAGAACAAATTTTACCACATTTTGTATTGAAAGAAGAAGAAGACTTTATAGTTTTAGAGGGATATACTACGCTGCATGGTAAAAAAGTAAAATTGGCTTCATTGACTAATCCATCAAGTTTTTGGGTGCGAACATTTGGTAAAACAGTTTATAAGTTAGCCAATCCAGAAGTGGCTAATTTATTAAGTTATTTACCTAAAAATGGGATTATTAAAGTTCGGAAATCTAATTTTACAGGATTCTTTCAGGAGTTTATTATGCCTTTGGCGGAGAAGTTTACAATAGACCTGCAAATTAATCAACAGATAGATAACCAGAAACTTAATTTTAAAGAAGTTAAGATTTATATGAAAGAGGATGAAGCAAACCTAATGCTTGTACCTGTTTATGAATATACTACTCCCTTAACTTACGAAGACGATACGCCTAAAAATCTCGAATTTTCACATGACCAAAAATCAAATAAAATTTCTTATGAATCGGATAAAATTTTGATTCAAGAACGTAATCCTGAGTCTGAGAAATATCATTATTCCTTAATTCGGGAACAGAATTCTGAATTTAATAGTCAAGAACAATATCCTTTTTTCTACTTGCCTTTCAATGATGTTTTGAAGGATGGTTGGCTTTTTAAATTTTTTGATGCCATGAAGGAACAGAATATTACTATTTTGGGATTTAAGGATTTGAAGAAATTTAAATATAACCCTCATAAAGCTAAATTTAATATTAAAGCAGGTTCTGGTATTGATTGGTTTGATATGCACATTGAAGTACAATTCGGGGATCAGTTTGTAGGTATTAAAGAAATTCAGAAAGCCGTTTTAAAGAAACAAAATTATGTTGAATTAAAAGATGGTTCATTGGGTATGTTGCCTGAAGAATGGCTGAAAAAATATGAGAATGTACTAAAATTTGGTAGAGTTAAGGGAGAGGAATTACAAGTTTCTAAATTACATTTTTCTTTAATTGATGAATTAAGTAATGATATTAATAATTTTGAAATTGAACAAGAATTATTTGAAAAGAAAAATAAACTTCTGAATTTCAAGGAGATGGCAAATATTGAATTGCCAAAAAATATTAAAGCTAAATTAAGAGATTATCAAGTGGAGGGCTTTAAATGGTTGAATTTTTTAGATGAATTTTCGTGGGGAGGAATTCTGGCAGATGATATGGGGCTTGGAAAAACTTTACAGATGCTGACTTTTTTGCAGGAACAACAAAATCGTGATAAAAGGGGGACAAATTTAGTGGTTTTACCTACCACATTGATTTTTAACTGGCAAGCAGAAGCTGCTAAGTTTTGCCCAAAATTAAAACTATTTGTGCATCGTGGGGGTACAAGGCAGAAGGTCAATGAACATTGGAAAGACTATGATATTATTTTGACCACTTATGGAATGGTACGTTCAGATATTGAACTATTCCGTGAGTTTCATTTTAATTATATTGTGTTGGATGAATCGCAAGCCATTAAAAATCCAGATTCTTTGATTTCAAAAGCGGTGAAATTGTTGAATTCAAGAAATCGCTTGGTAATGACGGGTACGCCTGTTGAAAATAATACTTTTGATTTGTATTCGCAGATGGAATTTTTAAATCCAGGCCTCTTGGGAAGTGGTGAATTTTTCAAGTTGGAGTTTGCTAACCCAATTGATAAATTACAAGACAAAGAAAAGGCGGCTCAATTACGAAAAATTGTTTATCCTTTTATGCTTAAACGTACAAAAGAGGAAGTTGCTAAGGATTTGCCTGATAAAACAGAAAGTATTATTTACTGCGAAATGGATCCTAAGCAACGAAAAGTTTATGATACTTTCAGGGAAATGTATCGCCAAAAGTTGGTAGAAAAAATGGCAGTTGAGGGAAAAGAAAAATCTTCATTTTTGATTTTGGAAGCTCTTTTAAAACTTCGACAAATTTGTGATAGCCCTGCTTTATTAAGTGATGATACAGAATATGATCAAAATTCAGCAAAGTTAGAGGAGATTATTCGAGAGATTGAAGAGAATGCGGGAAATCATAAGATATTGATTTTCAGTCAGTTTATCAAAATGCTGGACTTGATAAAGGAACATTTGGAGAAACATAAAATTAAATATGAGTATCTTGACGGAAAGACAACAGACCGTGCTGAAAGGGTAAATCATTTTCAAGAAGATGAAAATTGTAGAGTCTTTTTAATGAGTTTGAAGGCTGGCGGTGTCGGCATCAATTTGACTGAGGCAGACTATGTATATTTAGTAGATCCGTGGTGGAATCCTGCGGTAGAACAACAGGCAATTGACCGAACCCACAGAATTGGTCAGAAAAGAAAGGTGTTTGCTTATCGAATGATTTGTAAGGATACTATTGAGGAGAAAATTTTATTATTACAGGATAAAAAAAGAGCTATTGCAAAGGATATTATTAGTACAGAGGATGGATTTTTAAAGAAATTGTCGCAGGATGATATAATTGATTTGTTTTCGTAAACTATGAGATGACACTCAGATTACTCAGATGCCTGAATTAATGCAGATTTTTGCAGATTTATTTTGCAGAAATTACATTAGGAGAGATTATTTACAATATAGATAGTTACTAATAAGCTGCGTTGCGAAGCATATGTGTAATCTGCGTACCATAACAAAACCCTGTCGATTTGTCAAACGGCCTAGGATTTGACCACTTAATAAATCACGTTTGAGAAAAGGAATTTAAAGAGTAATTTTATGTGTTATGTCATAGTGTCAGAACATATCTTAAAACTAAAACTGTTTAACCATTAATAGCTTCCGTCAACATTACATAGAAAAATATGAGTTATAGTAGAAATTTAATGAATAACCTCAAACTTGCCGAAATTGCTGATTTCGACGGAATTGAATTGATTCCCTTAGAAAATGATGATTTTGAAGATTCTAAATTAGGCGATTTAGAGAATGAATTACCTATTTTACCCATTAGAAATATTGTTTTATTTCCAGGAATGGTTATTCCAATTACAGTTGGAAGACAAA
Organism: Cytophagales bacterium; assembly: GCA_031424875.1. GTDB lineage: Bacteria > Bacteroidota > Bacteroidia > Cytophagales > Spirosomataceae > Arcicella. Next base: position 16,892 of record JANPIG010000012.1, on the reverse strand, counting down.
AATCCGTTCGTTTGGTCAAGAAAGCGTATAAGGGGAACCGTACCATTGGTGTAATCACACAGGCCAATCCCACGAAAGAAGAACCAACAGGTGAGGATTTATATAAAATTGGAACCGTGGCTCATATTATCAAAATGATTGTTTTGCCAGGGGGAAATACTACCATTATTGTTCAAGGACGTAAGCGTTTTGAAGTGGATGAATATACCAAGACCGACCCAAATCTGATTGCAAAAGTTACTTATTTAGAAGATAATATTCCTGCAAAACTTAATAAACAAAATAAGGCACTGATTGAATCTTTACGTGAAATGGCTTCAAAAATTTTGTTTTTGAATCCAGAAATCCCTCGTGAGGCTCAAATTGCCCTTGATAATATTGAATCTCCCAGTTTTTTAATACATTTTCTGTCTGCTAATGTCAATGCTGAATTGGAAGACAAACAGCAATTATTGGAAATGCGTGATAATCTCGAACAAGCAAATCGTTTGTTGGAATTTATGATGAATGATGTTGATTTGTTAGAAATTAAGCGAGAAATTCAAAGCAAAGCCAGTAGTGATATAGACCAACAACAACGTGATTATTATCTGCGTCAGCAAATAAAAGTGTTGCAGGAGGAATTGGGTGTGGATAATCCAGAGGCGGAAATTGATAAATTACGAGCTAAGGGAACCAAGAAGAAGTGGAGTAAAGAAGTCAGTGACCATTTTCAGAAGGAACTTAATAAATTACAAAGGACAAATTCGATGTCGCCAGAATATTCCAATTTGATTAATTATATGGAATTATTGACCGATTTGCCTTGGAATGAGATTACAAAAGATAATTTTGATCTAAAAAAAGCTCAAAAAGTGTTGGATACCGACCATTTTGGTTTGGAGAAAGTAAAGGAAAGAATCATTGAATATTTAGCAGTTTTGAAAATGAAGGGCAATATGAAAGCCCCTATTTTGTGTTTATATGGCCCTCCTGGAGTAGGTAAAACTTCTCTCGGAAAATCTGTTGCGAAAGCATTAGGTAGAAAATATGTGAGAATGGCGTTGGGAGGATTGCATGATGAATCTGAAATTAGGGGACATCGTAAAACCTATATCGGAGCAATGCCAGGGAAAGTGATTCAGAATATAAAAAAGGCGGGTTCAGCTAACCCAGTATTCATCCTTGATGAAATTGATAAAGTAGGAGCTGATCATCGTGGCGATCCTTCATCAGCATTGCTGGAAGTGCTTGATCCAGAGCAAAATAGTGCTTTTACTGATAATTATTTAGAGGTTGAATATGACCTTTCTAAAATATTGTTTATTGCTACTGCCAACTCTTTGGATACCATTCAACCTGCTCTTAGAGATCGTATGGAAATCATTGAAATCAGTGGTTATACAATGGAGGAAAAAGTGCAAATTGCCAAAAAGCACCTTGTTCCAAAGCAAAAGAAAGAACATGGACTAGATACTAAAACTTTAACAATTACCGATGGAGCTTTACAGAAATTGGTGGAAGGTTATACTCGTGAATCGGGCGTGCGAAAGTTGGAGCAACAAGTAGGTAAATTGATTCGGAAGATTACTAAATCCATTGCCATGGAAGAAAAGTATAACAAAGTAATTAAAGCTGAAGACGTTGAAAAGTTATTAGGGCAAGAGATTTTTGATAAAGATTTGTACGAAACTAACGATACGGCAGGTGTAGTTACAGGACTGGCATGGACGTCGGTTGGGGGTGATATTTTGTTTATAGAGTCAATTTTAAATCGTGGTAAAGGGGGCGTTACATTGTCTGGTCAATTGGGCGATGTGATGAAAGAATCTGCGATGGCCGCACTATCATATTTACGGGCTCATGCGGAAGATTACGACATTGATTACCGAATTTTTGATAATTACAACCTTCACGTACACGTACCGGCTGGGGCAGTTCCCAAAGATGGACCTTCGGCAGGTATCACCATGACGACTTCTATTGCCTCAGCATTGACCCAACGCAAAGTGAAACCACATTTGGCAATGACGGGTGAAGTAACCCTTCGAGGAAAAGTTTTACCAGTGGGTGGAATCAAAGAAAAGATATTAGCGGCAAAACGTGCTGGGATTAAGGAAATTATTCTATGTTATAAAAATAGAAAAGACATTGAAGAAATTACGCCTTCTTATATTTCGGATTTAACTTTTCACTATGTTGATTATGTAGATGAAGTCTTAGAGATAGCGTTGATGAAAGAAAAGGTTTCTAAGCCAATTAAATTTTTTTTCCATGAGGAGAAAAAGGAAGCAACAGTTTAGAATTTTAAATAATGCGGCCTTTTAGACTTTCTTTTTTTGAGATAAAATTATTGTGTTTTTGGAAAAAGCTATGCTAAAAAAAGTGGCTTAATCCCAAAGTGATAGTTTAATCAACAGCTTCACAGAAAAAGGCGAAAAATTTTCATATCGCCTTTTTCTTGGGGAAAAAATATTAATCAATTAAGAATATTAAATTATTAATCGTTACTCATAAGTTGAAAGGTACTAATTAAATAATAAGCTTTCGCTCCATTACAACCTATCTGCAATTCTCCTATCATTAGACAGCCTCGGAACTTTGTTTTGTCCCCCCAATTTTCCTTCTTTTTTCATAAAATCAATAAAAGAATTTCGTGGTAATGACTTGATTTTCAAAGGTCTAAGTACATTTCCAATCATTAAATCATCATAGTAAACATTTAATTCTGACAATTTTTGATTGAGGTCTTGGGCAAATTTTTCTATATTTTGTGGGGCTTTTGAGAATTCTACTAACCACTCATGATATGGCAATCCGCCTTCGGGTGGCGTTACTTGGGGGGCAACTGAAAATTCTACTAATTCTACTTCTGGATGGCGTTGCATGGCAAATTGCATGGCTTTTTCTACTTCCTCGCCAATGACGTGTTCGCCAAAAGCGGAAATAAAATGTTTGATTCTGCCCGAAACTACAATACGATAGGGATTTAAAGAAACGAATTTTACGGTATCGCCAATGGAATAACCCCACAGTCCAGCGTTAGTATTCATCACTACTGCATAGTTTACGCCTAATTGCACTTCTCCGATATGCAAGCGTCTGGGATTTTCTTTAAAATAGTCTTCAACGGGAATAAATTCATAGAAAACACCCGAGTTCAAAAGCATTAAAAGCCCTTCTTCGGTTTGGGTATCTTGATAAGCAATAAATCCTTCGGAAGCGGGATATGTTTCAATAGAATCTATTTTACATCCTATTGATTCATAAAGTTTTGCACGATAAGGTTCAAAATTTACACCGCCATAAACAAAGAGTGAAAATTCTGGAAAAACGTCTTTGATTTTCTTGCCTGTTCTTGCCTGAATACGGTCAAAATACATCTGTACCCAAGGTGGAATTCCCGAAATCAAGGACATGGGTTTATCGATGGTTTCATCTATAATTTTTTCGAGTTTCGTTTCCCAATCATCAATGCAATTGGTCTCGTAACTTGGCATTTGGTTGCTTCGTAAATAAGTTGGTACATGATGATTGACAATGCCCGACAGCCGCCCCGTGAAGATGCCATTTTTCTTTTCCATTTCGGGCGAACCAGATAGAAACATGAGATTTCTATCCAGAAACTTAGCTTTACCCGTTTCATGAACATAACTCAACAAGGCATCTCTTGCCCCGTTGATGTGAAAACCGATGGACTCTTTGGAGATGGGAATATATTTTACGCCCGAAGTAGTACCCGAAGTTTTAGCAAAATATAGGGGTTTATCTTTCCATAAAATATCAGGTTCTCCCGCTACCACTTTTTCAATATACGGTTTCAGATTTTCATAATCTTGAACCTTAACGGAATCTTTAAACTCTTGATAATCAGATACTTGATAAATCTTATGGTCTTTTCCAAAAAGGGTATGCGAAGCCTCCGAAACCAACGATTTCATTAAATTGAGTTGCGTTTCAACGGCACGTTCTTCCCATTTTCGACGATTTTTAACGACGTATGAGGCGAAAGGTTTAGCAAGTATTGAGCGGAAAGACATTTTTGGAGTTTAAAGTTTTGAGTTTATTTATCCTTTTAGATGGATGACAAGGAGATACCTCTTACAAATTTAACCAAATATAAATTACATTTTATCAATTTTGAAAAAACCTAATATTCTGTACCTTATCGTTAACTCACAACATTTTGAATGTAAGTCTGTGGTGAACTGTTACCCCAAATTCTAGAATTGCTTTTCGATGTTTTACCGTTGGATAGCCCGCATTATGTTCCCAACCGTATTGTGGGAAAAGTCTTGAAAGTTCTTCCATTAAATCATCTCGATAGGTTTTTGCTAAAATAGAAGCCGCTGCGATGGATAAAAATTTGCTATCTCCCTTCACGATGCAAGTATGTGGAATAAGTGGATAATTAGGAAAACGATTACCATCAATCAGTAAATGTTCGGGCTTCACATTGAATTTATCCACCGCTAAGTGCATGGCTTTCAGGCTGGCTTTTAGGATATTTATTTCGTCAATTTCTTGATTTGAAACTTCTGCAATCTCCCATGCAAGGGCATCACGCATGATATCCTTACGGAGAGTTTCTCTTTGTCTCTTACTTAGTTGCTTAGAGTCATTTAGGAACTGGTGGGTATAACTTTTGGGTAAAATAACTGCGGCAGCTACTACTGGACCAGCTAAACACCCTCGCCCAGCTTCGTCTAAACCCGCTTCGACAAGGATTTCATTATAAAAACTTTTTAACATTTTTCTTAGTGTTAGATTTTCTTTTTTTGCTGTTTGGAATCGTATTTTTAAAAATAGTTACATTTGAAACTGTAACGCTACGTTTCCATAATTCGACAACCTAATTTATAGTGAAAATTAGAAATTATATTTCATTTTAAACATTTGAAAATCAGGATTTTATATACATTTTAAGGGTGAAATTAAAATTTTAAACATTATTTTTTGGCATGATTTATGCTTATAATTATATGAATATTGTAGTTGTATTCAAGAATTCCGCTGAAAATACCCATCAAAATCCTTACTGATAATATGTAGAAATTTTACTCTGAAGAGTTTATGGAACGAACTTCGTCAGAACATACAAGGACTTACGATACTAACACAATGCCTAAATTAAGAAAATTCGGACTTACCATAACGTTGGTCACTGCTCTTATGAGTAATGTATATGCCCAACAAGCTAATCCCGCATTGAATGATGCTATCCGTCATTTCGATTTGCGGAGTTATCCCACTGCTATTCAGAAATTTGAAAATATTTTGAAAGATGGAGCATCCACTCCGGGAGCTTCCACGCTTTCAGAAGCTGACCGAACATCGGTACTTTTGAAATTGGCGTATAGTTACAAACAAGCCAAAGATGGCACAAATGCTGAGCGTATTTATCAACAAGTGTTTTCTTCCGCTACAAATTTAATGGGTGAAGATACTAAATCATACTTGTATTTTGCTCAGGTATTGGCTGGAAATGGAAAATTCAAAGAATCACAAGATTTTTATGATAAATACAGTGCCTCGCAGGCTCTTGAAAGCTCAAATATGCAAGCTTTTAAGGCAGTAAATACTACTAAAATCTCGCAAGATGCCACGGCATTATCAAATTTTAAAGGAAAATACAAAGTTGATTTCTTAGACTTTAATACCTCCAACCCAGAATTTAGCCCTATGTATTATCGTGATGGTATTGTGTATTGTTCTGGAAAGAGTTCGGGTACGAGTTTGATGAACGATAAAGGAGGATATCTCGATTTATATTATCTCAATGACCTAAGTCGTGTGCAAGGATTGGGGATTGATGGTAATGAGAAGAAAAAGAAACATTTACCCTCTGGAGGAGTAAAGTCGTTGGGAAATGATTATTATTCTCGCCCAACATCAAACGACTCAAAAACTTTAAATTTCTTTGGAGACAATAGTGAAGAGGTTGTGAAAAATGTAAAAGGTCAAATTGCTGAATATGAGATATTTAGTAAAACACTAAATACTAAATTTCATGAAGGCCCAGCTACCTTTAACAAAGATTTTACACAAATTATTTTTACAAGAAATAATTACAATGAAGGCGAAAAAGGGGTTAGCGAAGACAATGTTACAAAACTAAAACTCTATTCTGCCGAAAATGTAAATGGTGCTTGGGGTGAAGTATCGGAATTGCCCTTTAATGATGATGAATATTCAACAGCACACCCTTCATGGTCTAAAGATGGGCGATATTTATACTTTGCTTCAGATCGTGAAGGCGGTCTTGGTGGTATGGATATTTGGGTAGTAGAAAATAAAAATGGCTCTTGGGGCGAACCCAAAAACTTAGGAAAAGACATAAATTCAAAAGGAGTAGAGGCTTTTCCATTTGTGGATGAAAAGGGTAACCTTTATTATTCATCAGATGGTTGGGGAGGCGAAGGTGGTTTAGATTTGTTTTTTGTAGAAACTAAAAATGGAATTGCTGCTAAAAAACCATTAGCTTTAGGTGAACCATTCAACTCACCTAATGATGATTTCGGAATTATTACAGATGGAAATCGTAAGATGGGTTATTTCAGTTCAGATCGTAAACGTGGTGAAGATGATGATATTTACCGGTTTACTCGTGAGGTAGGTTCAATTTATGATTGTCGTGAAATGACAGTTATTGTTTTTGATCCTGAAACAAGGGAACCACTTGCTGATACTGATGTAGAAATTAGCCCGAAGGGAGGACAAGCAGAAATAAAGAAAACCGATAAAAGTGGTAATCTGAAATTCTGTACAGGTCAAGATTTAGATTATTCTATAAAGATTGTTAAGGAAGGTTACGTTACTAATTTCGTGGGATATTCCACCAAAGGTGAAGCAGATGATGAACCCTCACGTTTGGAAGTACCTTTAATGAGAGTTCAAATTGTTGAACCAGCGCCTGAACCACAGGCAGTTATCGAAAAAGTAATTGCCCCTGTTGCACCATCCGCACCCATGTACAAACCCGAAGCAATTACGAAAAAGAAGTCATTGTTGAAAGGTATTGTTAAAACAGAAGTAGAAAAAATGCCAATTGAAGGAGTACTGGTTACATTTAAAAATGATTGTGATAATACAACTCAACAAGTAATGACAGGTCCAGATGGGGTGTATGCCTTTAATATGACAGATGGTTGCGACTACACCTTAGAAGTTTCAAAAGATGGATACGGAACCAATGTAAACAAGATCAAAAAGGTTAAAAAAGGGGTCAAAGCAAAAGAAATTTCTTTAGGCTTAGGGCTTTTCAAAGAGGGAGATGTGATTACAATGGATAATATCTACTACGATTCAAATAAGGCTGTTATTCGCAAAGATGCTGCTCGAGAACTGGATAAATTGGCAGCAACTTTACAGAAATTTCCCACTATGGTAATTGAATTAGGTTCTCATACGGATAGCAAAGGAGATGCCCAAGAAAATGTAAATTTATCAGAAAAAAGAGCTCAAGCTGCTGTTGATTATATAACCAGAAAAGGAATTGACCGCAGTAGAATGTTGGCAAAAGGTTACGGTGAAAGCGATTTAGTGAATGGCTGTATAGATGGTGTAAGTTGTACAGAAGCCGAACATCAGAAGAATAGAAGAACAACGGTGAAGATTATTAAGGTACGTTCTGAATAATAATGTATAGAAATAAAAAATTAAGCGATTCAAATTCAATTTGAATCGCTTTTTTTTGTTATTTGCTTATCAAAAAATACATAAAGTATGCCACTATTTCAAATGACTGGACTCTCGGGTGCAGGGAAATCTTCGATTGCTAATTTGTTGAAAAGCAGACTTTTAGCAATGAATCTCAAAGTAGAAATCATTGATGGAGATGAATTCAGAAAGACGCTTTGTTCGGATTTGGGTTTCTCGAAAGAAGATAGAATTGAGAATATTAAACGGTTGGGTTTTGTGGCAAATCTTTTATCTCGCAACGAAATCATCACGATTATTGCGGCAATTAATCCCTATAATTTAGCCCGAAATGAGTTGAAAGAACTCTACGATGCCAAATTAATTTACGTAAAATGTGATGTTGAAACGCTCCGAAAAAGAGATACCAAAGGACTTTACGAAAGGGCTTTTTTACCCGAAAATCATCCCGATAAAATTCACAATCTCACAGGTGTGAATGATGCTTTTGAAACCCCAGAAAATCCTGATTTAGTGATTGATACTTCGGAAGAAAACCTTGAAAATTCTTTGGAAAAAGTCTTTAATTTTATCGTAAAAAACCAGTATTCTTAACATGAAAATAGCATTAATCTGTAACACGCCATCGGCATTTCCACTCTTGAATTGGCTACATTCACAAGGCGTATTGGTGGGCGTAGGTACGAAGGAACAAAAAGGAGATTTCTTTTCTGAATTATCCGTAGTTTGTCAGCAAAGAAACCTCAAGATTCAGACTTTTACTAAACAAGATTTATCTCAACAACTTTCTGAATGGCAAGCACTTACGAAAGCTGAATTGATTTTTGTATTGGGTCTTCCATACAAAATTCCGAAGAGCGTTTTGCAAAAACCTACACACGGATTTTTCAATATTCACTTCGGAAAATTGCCTAAATATGGCGGTAGTTTTCCTGTTTTTTGGCAAATAAAAAATCAAGAAAAGGAGGGAGTTTTGACGATTCATCAAATGGATAAATCATTTGATTCTGGACCGATTGCCGTTGAGATTCCTTTTGAAATTAATCCAAAAAATACCTATGGAATTGTGGAAACGAACTATGGTCATATTGCTATCAATGGCGTTTTTCAATTACTGAGTAGCATTTTACAAAACAACTTGGTGTTGAAACCTCAGAAAGTTCAAAACCCAATTTTTTCCCCAAAACCAACCTTAAAAGACCTGATTATTGATTGGCAAAAAATGGATGCTAAAACCATTGTGGCACTCATAAAAGCCAGTAATCCCTGGAATCGAGGAGCAATTGCTCGGATTAATGGAATTGATGTCAGAATTATAGAAGCACAAATATCAACGCAAGAAGGCATGAAAGCGGGGGAGGTTTTTCATCTTTTTCAAAATGGAATGGAAGTAGCTTGTATCAATAATACTGCCCTGATTGTCAAGGTTTTATATTCTTCTTTTGGATATTTGGAAGGAGAAACATTAGGGGCTTTTGGCATTAAAAGTGGTGATGTTTTCGAGAAGATTTCGGTCTAAATCTCAAATCCACTCGCCAGTTTCTTCATGAGTTTCAAGGGGTAAATACGTCAAATACTGGACCATTCTGGGCAAATTACTTCTGTTGGGCGTGGCACAATGTGGTAAGGCTTGATGCCAAATCACGAAATCGCCAGCATTTCCAAGCACAGGAATAGGCTTTAATTCTTGAACTGCCATGTCTCTTGGATTTGCATTTTGAGGTAAATTTTTCATCCAATTTTCTATTTCATGATGAAAACCTGGCACGCAATGAAATGCACCGTTATCTTGTTTCACATTAGTCAGATACAGTAAACCTTGCAATTTGTAGGGAATTGGGAGCTGTAAACTCACGTCCCAATGTAAAGAACTACCTCTAAATTTATACGAATTATTTTCAGGAGGATTGAAACTTACCTTGTCAATGACCCGATAGATTTTATCAGTTTTGTATAGCTGTTGATAGGCTTTTTGAATGGTTAAAGAAGCCCTGTTTTTTTCCAAAGTTGGGTGTTTTGTAAACAGCACCATTAAGCCCTCTTTTGCTTCGTGATTTTTATACCAAGTATCAGGATTATCTAACGACGCCTCCAAATAATCTAAAATGGCGTTTTGTGTTTCTTCACAATCTTCTTTCGAAATGGTGTTTTTAACAACAATATAGCCATTTTTATCCCAAAATTCCAAATCTTCCTGACTCAGCACATCTGGGAAATGTTCAATAGTTGAATTTTGATAAACTCGTTTGTTTTTATCAATCCAATCTTGAAAATCTTGTGTATTAGGTTGATTGAAATAGAGAAATTGTAGCGTTTCCTCCATGCCAATTCCATGTTCAAAAAGGGTATTTTGAATTACATTCCAATCAGTAGGTTCAATGGTTTTATTGGCTAAAATGTACTCTCTGAAAGTTTGTAAAATGGTTGAATCTGTCATCTTTTCACTAATTTTTCATACATTCCAAACACCTTTTTCTGATAATCAGGCAATTCATCTTCTAAAGGCTTTTCTTCAAAAATAGTATTAGGTCTTTTGCTATGAAATTGAGTTCGCTCTATCATTTTTTGCTTGATGGATGGCTCAATTTTCAAGTTCAAGAATTTTTCAATTTTATCTAAACTTGTCAAGATTCCTTCGGCGTAATTGACGAAGAGGGCATTGATATCTTTTTCGGTAATTTCTAAATATCTTTCAAAGTATTTTTCTAAGACTTTTGCAATGTAAACAGGACGTTCTACTTGTAAAACCTCTTCCAAAGTAAACCCAAAAACTTCTGGTTGAATCACGCCTGGGGAAGCGTGCATACCGCTCTGGTGTACTTGCGAACGGATGACTTCATCGGGTCGTCTGAATGAGAAAATGAAGGGTGTTTCGGGGTATAATTTTCTTAGTTTTTCGTAATAAAAAATATGCCAACTGTCTAATTTGATGAAGAAATTTTGTTCATCACCTGTTCTTTTTTGTCCTAAAAATTTCACGACAGCTTTTAAAGATTCACCTATTTTTTCTTCTAAAATATCAGGGTTTTTGAAACGGATTTCTCTTAAAACTTCATCAAAAATGGGAGGTTCAGCAAGGACAATATTCTGTTCGTCTAAGGAAAGTAATTGAGCCAAAAGCGTTGAACCACACCGTGAAATATGGAAAATAAATGCCGTAGGGGCAACTGAGGGGATATTTTCTGCAAAATCAATAATTCCATCCAAAGTTGAGACTGCAAGGAAGGGTTTTCGATTTTCTTCAAAAATTCGACATCGCCTTTCGGTTTCATGAAAAAAGGGTTCTGTGAATTTTTTATCGGAAACGTATAGCCAATGACAGTGTAAGTTTTTTTCTTGAAAATCTAATCGGAAAGGAATCCAGTTTTTTAGTGGATGTGGGTTCATTTTTTATATATTTAAACCAAACGGTTTTCGAAACTTTATTGTTTTGTTAGTTCCTCCCGCAACTGCTTAATCATACTATCTGCCATCTCGGTTTTCATTAATGTTAATTGTTCAATCATCATCAGCTTGGTTTGTTGGTCGTATTTGCTCTTTTTTTCCTCCTCAAAATCATAACCAAAAGTTGCAAATAACTGGTCTGACCAATCATTTCTTAGGCAATCAATCACCAAATGAATTCTTTCTGTCTCACCTTCGTTGGATACGAAATGAGGGCGGTTAAAGTTTGCATACCAGCACTCTCCCTCACGCATGGGTAATGGTTTTTTATTAACCGTAAAAATTACTTTATCGTTGGTTTGAATTGGAATATGGATTCTGAAAAAACCGTCTTCATAACCTGACGATAGATCTGTGTGTTCTTTGATATAACTGTTTGGAGAAAGAGAAAGTAATCTTACCGCTTCTTTTTCACAAAGAAAAGAGTCAACAATTTCCTTGAAATACAAACATTTACTGAGTGTTGGGGTGTCTTGGAAAATAGCATTTGGCGTTGCTAAAATGTCTGACTCACTTCCAGAAATGGAGCGTAAAGCAAAACTTGACCAATGCCCAGTGAAGTCATTTTGGTTGAAATGAAGCGACCAGTCTATGTTTTGGCAGATTTTTAGGTCAGCTTTTAAATGTTTAACATTATATTTTTGAGGAAGTTTATAATCATTCATGGATATAATTTTCATCGTTCACATACATAAATCATGATTCTGCAACAAAAGAATTTCTTATTTGGTAAATATTCTGTAATATTGTTACACTTCTTGTTATTCATATCATGTGATACTATCATTTCTTGTTATTTCCTTTAAAAATATGGCTTTTTAAAGCCCTTCAAAAGTAGTTGATATTATTTGATTCTGTCAAATTTAATAGGCAATTTATTCATTTTTCTTTTTAGTTTTTACCATGGATTTTAATGAGACGGTTCTTCAAAAGATTACCGATTTTATTCAGAAGATAGGTATTACTGTCGGCTTTCGTCAGATTTCTGAGCAAACTTTTTTGCCTGGATTATTGATTGAAAATGGAACGCTTTTGATTGATAAAAATCAATTAAAATACATCGGTGATACCCTCCACGAAGCGGGACATATTGCTTTAATGACTCCCGAAGAACGTAAGGCTTTATTTGGCTCATTGGAAGGTCAAAATCATGCAGAAGCCACTGAAATGGCTGTAATTGCTTGGACGTATGCTGCTTGTCTTGAAATTGGAATTGACCCCGTAATTGTTTTTCATCCAGACGGTTATAAAGGCGATGGCGAGAATATTTTAGAGAATTTTAATCACGGTCAATACTTTGGCGTTCCCATTTTGGAATGGTATGGCATGACTGACAGAGTTACCAATACACAACAAAACAATACGGTGTCTTATCCAAAAATGCTTACTTGGGTGAGAACGTAGCTCTAACCATGAGTTTATTACATTTACCTCAATTATTAACACACGAAGAATTAACAAAAATCGATGCTCTCATCGAGAGTAGTCTGTTTGTTGATGGGGCAAAAACTGCCTCATTAGCAGCACAGTCTGTAAAAAATAATCTTCAAATTGATAAAGACAATATTCAAACCCTTCCTTCACTACAAAAAATAATCCTTCAAGCATTAGAAACAAATCCACTTTTTCAGATTGCTACCCTACCCAAACACATTTATCCCATAGTTTTTAGTAAATATTCCGAAGGCATGACCTACGGATGGCACGTTGACAGTCCGCAGATGGGCAGTCCTTCCATTAGAACAGATTTGGCAATGACCATTTTTTTGTCCGACCCAAGTACATACGAAGGTGGCGAATTGTTGATTCAAGGTTCGCAGGGCATAACTGCCTATAAACCCAACAAAGGTGATGCCGTTGTCTATCCATGTATGTATCTGCATTGTGTGAACCCGATTACGCAAGGCGAACGTCGTGCGGCAGTGACGTGGATTCAGAGTGAAGTGGGTTCAGTGGAAAAACGACAAATTTTGTTTGACATGAATCAAATACATGGGTCATTATATCAGAAAGACCCGAATTCGATGGAGGCAAATTTACTACTCCAAACGCATAGTAATTTATTGAGAATGTGGCTTGCGGATTAGTTATTGAGGTCTGAACGGGTGGCGCTCCACTTGTTGAATTGTTGGGTACGCTATCTCTGTGATTTTCAACAATTCAACAATTCAATAATTCAATAACTCAACAATTGAAAACATAAAACAGGTATTTTTACCCTTACACCAACAAATAATCAATTTTAATTTTGCTGAGTTGAAGGATTGGAAATATTGATATTTTGTTGAAAGTGAGGGTTTTAATATAAGCAATTATTAAAACCAAACCCTCAAAATACAATGACAAACAGTCGTAGAATTTTTTGCAAAAACTCTGTCTATATCAGTCTTGGGCTTAGTTTTTTCCCCTGGATTACCCAAGCTAAGGCTCATGATACAGTAAGTAAAAAAGTGTTGAACCTGACGAAGAAGGCTCAGAAAGTGATAAAAGTCAGTGGACAAATCCGATATGAGGATTTGAGCCCCGTTCAACATGCAACGCTTGAAATTTGGCATAATAATTCAGAAAGTAATCCTTCAAAATTTGGATACAAGGGAAAACTCATTACTGACTCAGAAGGAAATTATCAATTTGAGACTGATTTTCCAGAAAAGCATTTTGAAGAAGGCAATTACAAAATGAGAAGGATTTTTTTCAAAATTAAACCAGAAAATGGAGAAGAGACTTTAACTAAACTCTTTTTTGGAATGAATGAAAAGGCTTTTATTGACAATCATCATTTTGGAAAAACACATAAAGATTTTAGAGAAGAATTACCAAAAACTAAGGATGAAAACGAAAATTTAAAATCAATTCAATTTAATATTTATCTCAATTTTTAACCATTTAAACACAAAAATCTATGGAAGGATACATAGCAGAAATAAGGTTCTTTGCGGCAACATTTGCTCCCAGAAACTGGGCGTATTGTTCGGGGCAGTTAATAGCTATCAACACAAATACTGCCCTTTTTTCACTTTTAGGAACTACTTATGGTGGTAACGGAACAACAACATTTGCTTTACCCGATTTGCGTGGTCGAGTAGCTGTTGGGGTTGGTACTGGTGCAGGACTCGGCACAATCAGTTTAGGTCAGGTAGCAGGAACTAACTCACTTACGGTTTTGGCTTCTAATATGCCAGCACACAATCATGGGTTTACTGGTGTGAACATCAAAGTAAATGGTGCTGGTGGCGAAGTTGCTTCGCCAGTTGGTGGTGTTATTGCGGGCAAAGCAAGTTCGTATGCCGAAGGATTTGGGGCAAATCAATTTTTGGCACAAGGAAGCGTAGCTGGAAACACAGATATTGCAGGTAGCTCTTCCCCAATGAATGTGATGAATCCGTATTTAGGCATGAACTATATCATTTGTCAATTTGGTATTTTCCCATCTCGAAACTAAGGACTAATCATTTTTTTCAAAATTTAAAAAATTAAAAATATGGAAGGAACAATCGGATATATCAAAATGTTTGCTGGCAATTTTGCACCCAGAAATTGGTCATATTGCCAAGGACAAACCATTGCCATTGCATCAAATACTGCTTTATTTTCCATACTCGGAACTACATACGGAGGTAACGGAACTACCACATTTCAATTACCAGATTTACAAGGTAGAGTACCCATTGGTCAAGGGACTGGACCCGGACTTTCAACTATCAGTTTGGGACAAAAAGCAGGGGTCAACTCAGTAACACTTACAACCAATAACTTACCACAACATATCCATGGGCTTTCGGCGGCTCAAATACGAGTAAACAATGTTTCCGAAACTGCTTCGCCAGTGGGAAGTGTGTTAGGAAATAGTCCTTCAAATTATGCAGAAGGTTTTGGGAGCAACCAATTTTTGGCGGCAGGTAGCTTAACAGGAACTACTGACAATGCAGGTTCGGGCTTGCCTTTGAATATTACTAATCCATATCTGGGAATGAATTATGTGATTTGCCAGTTTGGGATTTTTCCTGCAAGAAACTAATTTCTCTTTTCCCTTTTAACATTTAAACAAATAAAGATATGGATCCAGTTTTAGCAGAAATACAGTGCTTCGGGGGCAATTTCGCACCCAGAAGTTGGGCATTTTGCCAAGGGCAATTGATGTCTATTGCACAAAATACTGCATTATTTTCACTCTTAGGTACTACCTATGGAGGCGATGGTCAAGTTACTTTTGGAATACCCGATTTTCGTTCGAGAATGCCCGTTGGGGCAAATGGTTCGGCAGGACCCGGACTTAATCAAGTTCAATTAGGCGAAATGTCTGGTACGGAAAACGTAACAATGCTTTCGGTAAACATGCCCTCTCACGTACACACCCTCAATTCAGCTAAAATTGCAGTCAATGGTATTGCTGGTGATTCAGCTTCGCCTGTTGGTGCGGTGCTTGCCAGTCATGGGACAGCTTATTCTGAATCATTTGGTGCTAATCAAAATTTGGCTCCGAGCATCTCTGGAAATGTTTCGGTTGCAGGTGGAAGCCAATCATTTCCTATCAGAATACCTTATCTGGGCTTGAATTTTATCATTGCAGTTGAAGGGATTTATCCTTCTAGAAACTAATTTTATTTTAAATGTATGCCATCAAAAATAGGCTTTTTATTACCGAGTTCGGAGGTTTATCCTTTATTGATTACCGATTTTTTGAACGGATTTAAACTTTCTTACAGTCAGTCAAACTTGCCGATACCTGATATTCATTTTGAGGGTATCGGCAACGGTACTGATGCCTCGATTTTGAGGGTTGCTGAGAAAATAATTATTCAAGAAAACATTGATTTGTTGGTTGGTTTTAGCGGTACAAATCACCTTGAAAAACTCTTGAATTTAGCAAAAATCTATCAAAAGTCATTTATACATACTGATTTTGGTGGTACGATTATCCGAGAAGAAATCAAAAATGAATATGGGATTCACCATGGTTTCAATCTTTGGAAAAGTTTTTCTTTTACAGGGCTTTATGCAGGAAAAATCATAGGCAAACGAGCGGCTGTTCTCAATTCATTTTATGAAGCAGGCTATCAGTTACTCTTTGGTTTTATGAGAGGGTTTGAGCAAGTGGGGGGAGAAGTAGTAAATATGCAAGTAGCAAAATCTGATTATAAAAATTATGATTTTGACACCATGCTTGATACCGCAATGGCAAGTAAGCCTGATTTCATTTTTTCAAATTTTACGCACAAAGAAAGTGAGATTTTGTTTAAGAAAATGAAGGAAAAAAGGATTTTAGAGCAAATGCCCATCGTCTATAATCCGATGGCAAATCATGTGTTTTCGGAGGAAATTGCTACAAAAAACGACATTTATGCAGTTTCAACTTATTTTATCAATAATGAAAATGATTGGGAAATTTCTTTTAAAGAAAAATATAAAAAAACACCTAACGAAATTGCTCTTTTAGGATACGAAGCAGGTTTATTGGCAATCAAAACAGCAGAAAAAGACCCAAGTTTTGAGCTACCAATCGCTGAAACATTAAAAAACGAAACCATCATTTCTCCTCGTGGCGAAATCGGTATTGATTCATACAACGAAACTACTTTTGATTCTATTTTAATCAAAAAAAGTAAAGATAATTTACCAATAATACTTGAAAAATACGGCGTTAATGACACATTATTTGCGGAAGCAAATTTTGAAAACAACAAAAGTGATGAAGTTTTTGGGGGCTGGTATAACCCATATTTATGTACCTAAAATTAATCTTTATAAGACAATGAAAAATTTTACAAAAAAAATTATGATTTACACTAAATTTTGCCTTTTGGTATTGG
>JANPIG010000011.1:0-1105 GCA_031424875.1 Cytophagales bacterium | reverse complement strand
CATATCGCCTACATTTACTACTACATAATCAGGCAAAGACGTAATAGGAATCCATTTACCGTCAGTTCTCAAAACTTCTAATCCTTCGGCAGATGCACCCATCAAAAGTGTTATTAAATTAATATCGCCATGTGCAGCCGCACGGACTGCACCTTCGGGTAAATCGTCTGGATTGGGAATTGGGAAATAATGAATGGCTCTCAAAATTGAATTTCCACTCTTTACTTTATCTTCAAAATAATCTTCGGGCAGTTCTAAATATAAAGCAATGGCTTTTAATAAACTTTTACCTGTATTTTCCAAAGTATGATATGTATTGAGGGTATATTGCTCAAATTCAGGCAGTTCGACTGGAAAAACATTGTCAGGGTATTCTTCCCAAATAGGATCCCCATCATCTAATTTAGGCTGACCTACGTGATAAAATTCTTTCAAATCAGCTACTTTAAAGCCTTTCGCTGTTTCTTTACCTTTGCCGATATAACCTCTTTGTCCGGCAATGCCTTCAATGGCATATTTCTGCTTTAGTTCATCAGGCGAATAAAAAAACTTCTGAACTGAATCATAAAGTTTTTCAGTATCCTCATTAGTCAGACCGTGGTTTTTAATGGCTACGAAGCCAATATTGTTAAAAGCCGCTCCTAAATCTTGTACGAATTGAGCTTTGCGGTTAGCATCACCAGAATTAAAATCAGCTAAATCAAGTGATGGAATAGTGTCAAGAAGTGTCATTATTTTTAATTATTGGTTTTTAGTTGTTGGTTTTTAGTTACTGTTTATCAAAATATTAGTATCCCAATATACCAATAACTAATTCCTATTTTAACGCATTTTCATAATTTTTGCTCACTGCTTCCCAGTTTACTACATTCCAGAATGCGGCGATATAATCGGGACGCTTGTTTTGATATTTTAAATAATATGCGTGTTCCCAAACGTCAAGTCCTAAAATGGGTGTACCTTTTTTCTCGGCAACATCCATTAATGGATTATCTTGGTTTGGCGTTGAAGAAACGACTAATTTTTTATCCTGAACCATCAACCAAGCCCAACCTGATCCAAACCGGGTGGTTCCGGCCTTGGCAAATTCTTCTTTGAATTTATC
>JANPIG010000010.1:0-14465 GCA_031424875.1 Cytophagales bacterium | reverse complement strand
ATTTAATCCTCCAAACTCGGCAACTGTCCACTCATTCAGCTAATATTCCATTATCTAAACTCTTGAACAACAGTAATTTATGGTTTCTGATGGCCATGTACTTTTGTTATGCTTCGGGTGCTTATTTCTTTCAAGGATGGTTGCCAAAATATTTGCAAAGTGGCAGAGGAATTTCAGAAAACGAATTGAAATTAGTGAGTTCTGTACCTTTCATGTTCGCTGCCACAGGGTGTTTTTTGGGAGGATTTTTGAGTGATTTTTTCGTAAAAAAATACGGCAAAAAGTGGGGAAGAAGACTCGTGCCAATGATAGGTTTGGGACTTTCAGGAATTTTTTTGATTATCTCGGCTTCAACAGAAAACAATACCACTGCCATCATTTTGCTCTCAATTGGCATGGCATTTATGGATGTAACCGCCCCCGTGTCTTGGGCAGTAGCAATGGATATTGGTGGTAACAGAAGCGGTTCGGTATCAGGAGCAATGAACACCGCAGGACTAGCAGGGGCATACCTCAGCACGGTAAGTTTCGGATATTTAGCGACCAACTTTGACTATAATTTTCCTGTTATGCTTTTAGGAATAATCGTTTTAGTTGGAGCTGTTTTGTGGTTAAAAATTGATGCGAGTGTGACTTTGTAACACGAGAAATACAGATTAGACAACTTTTTAAAAGTTATCTAATCTAATTAATATCTACCACAATTGCCTCATTAACAGGTCGATAAGCTAAATTCACCATCGAAGCATTTACGAACAAAGTTTCCTTTACTTGCTTTTGCCCGTAAGCCTCATGTATGTGTCCAAACACGTGTAAACGAGGACGTACACGTTTCTGAATGACTTTTATTAATTCTTCACAACCTACTTTTTCGCCTCTATCAGTATCATCCAAAATTCTGAACGGTGGACCGTGCGTTATCAGAATATCGGTATCAGTCGGAATCATATCCCAATGCTTGCGAATGTCTTTGCCACGATTCCGGTTGAAAGCCCAATCATAAAACCAAGGCTGAACTGGCGACCCCCAAATCTTCAAGCCTTCAATGGTTATTCCACTGTCATTCAAATACTTAGCATTAGTAATCAAGGCTTTGGCTTCTTTAGGATAACGCTCAAAACCAAAATCATGATTGCCCGCAATGATGATTTTATGAGGGTGTGGCAAACTACCAAGCCATTCGTTAAAATCCGCAATTTCAGTCATGCCTCCTCTTGAAGAAACGTCTCCTGCATGAATTAATAAATCACCATCAGGAATTTTCATGCGGTTGTGCAAGCTATGCGTATCTGAAATGCAGACTATTTTCATGGTTTTGTTCTTAAAGAAAAACTTCTCGAAAGTTTTTTTGCTTTCGAGAAGTTAAAAAGAATTCGGGAAATTAGAAAGAAAATGCTTGAGGAGTTACTAACTCTACTCCTCAATCGGCACATAATCTTTAAACGTCTTCATGGGGGTTGCTTCCACTTTTTTGCGATATTCAGCCCAATTGGAGGTAAAAAATTTATTTATCTTTTCGATGGTTTCTTTGGTTAAACTTTCCAATTGTTCCACCAAACGGATGTCAGCTTGTGTAGGTGCAATTTGTTTGGAATTAATATAACCACTTGCTTCAAATATCTTGGCTTGCGGCGTTACTTGATAAGGTCTGCCGTAGCCTTGTTTTTCAAATTTTTTGCCAGTGATTAACTCTCTTTTTACCTTTATGGTATCTTGAATGGTTTTGCTTGCCTTATTCAAGTCTTCAAATTCTTTGCCTTCTTTATCTTTCAACTGACTTTGAATCATTTTAGCTAAGTCTTCAGCTTCGGTGAGGCGGTCGGTGGCTTCAGTGAGTTTGGTAATTGATTTTCCCATACGGGCGTACAAGGCTCTTTGAGCTTCTTGTATTTCCTTGGCTATGGGTACTCTTGGATCGTCCTTAATGTCTATAAAACTCGAATCTTTGGCATCACCTGCTGAGAAAACTACTTTATACCTTCCTGCCAAAACATCAATTCCGTTTCCATCTGGGGCATTTTTCTTAGGCTTAGGCGTGCCAGGGTTTCGAATCCCCTTTTCCGTCATATTCCACATAACAACCTGATAACCTGACGAATCTGGCTTGTGCTGAAGCGTTCTAATTAGTTTGTTTTGAGCATCGTAAATCTTGACAAATACAGTATCATACTTTATTCCCCCTTTTTTGGTTGAATCCTTCTTTACGACTGGGATACTGACGATTGCTACCTCCTTAGTGTCTTTTTTTGCGGACTTTTTAGTAACCGATGTTATTGTATCTTTTTTTGCCGATGATGCCGTATCTTTCTTAGGAGGATTATAAAAATAGGCTAATCTGGCTCCTTTCTTACGATTTTCTCCGCTGTAATTGGCATCTCCTGCAAAACCTGCTCCTGTGGCATCACGATAATTAGCTTTATAGCCGTCTGCCTGTGCAAATGCGGTGATTTTCTGTTCCAAGATTTTACCATTGGATGCAGCAATTTGGCGTAACGGACGAATATTATCCAACACATACAAGGCTCTTCCAAAGGTTGCAATTACTAAATCGGCTTCTCTTTCTTGAATGGTCAAATCCATGGTAGAAACTGGCGGAAAACCCGCTTTCCATTGCGTGAAAGTTGCTCCTTCATCCACACTTACCCAAAGCCCTTGCTCTGTACCTACAAAGATTAATTTTGGCTCCACTATATCTTGCTGAATTGCCAAAGCATAACCCACAACCTTTTTTTCATCTACTAAACGAGTCCAAGTTTGTCCAAAATCTTTAGTGCTAAAAATATAAGTGCCCATATCCCCTTGACGGTAATTATTAGCTACCACAAATGCTTCACCTGCATTAAAAGTGGAAGCCTTAATTTGTGGAATCCAACATTCTTTTGGAAAACCCATAATTTTTGGCGAAACATTTGTCCATGTTTTACCTCCATCTTGACTCAACTGCACATTACCATCATCTGTTCCTACCCACAATACGCCTTGCTTTAGGGGGGAGGGTGCGATACACAAAATGGTATTATGGTTTTCGGCAGATGTTACGTCCATTGTCAAACCACCCGTTTCATCTGAGGCTTTTTGCTGAATTGAGTTATTGGTAGTTAAATCGGGCGAAATAATTTCCCAATTGTTGCCTTTATCTCCAGATTTATGCAAAAACTGTGAGCCATAATAAATCGTTTTTTTGTCAATGGGGTCTATTGCTAAAGCGGCATTCCAGTTAAAACGAAGACGGGTTTTAGTATTAGGAGCAGTAGGACGAATAAAAACATCTGCACCCGTTTCAGAATCATATCTTGCCAAATTTCCGCCCTGCGACATAGCATAGCCAAATCTTGCATTATCAGGGTCTGGCACAACGTCAAAGCCATCTCCGCCCACCATCATTTGCCAATGCCAACTTCTGATGCTACTATTTTGCCACAAATATCCTGGACCACGCCAAGAACCATTATCTTGCAAACCACCATATACATTGTAGGGAATTTCATTATCTACATTAATATGATAGAATTGTCCAAGCGGAAGAGTTTCTGAATAGGTCCATTTTCTACCTCTGTCTCTCGAGATTGCCACGCCACCATCATTACCATTAATGATTAAGGAAGGGTCTTCTGGATGAATCCAAAAGGCATGGTGGTCTGGGTGAACACCTTCGTAAGGAACAATTACTTTAAAACTTTTCCCTGCATCTTCGCTCATCGAAATCATTTGAAAAACGCCATACACACGGTTTTCGTTTTTAGGATCAACGGCTAAATCCCAAAAATAAAAAGGACGATTGCCTTTTATTGTCTCGGCATCATCATCATTTACTTTCTCCCACTTAAAACCGCCATTATCCGAACGATATAGGGCATTTTTGGCAGATTCTATTAAGGCATAAACTCGATTTGGTTCAGATTTGGCAATAGCAATTCCTATTCTACCTAAATCTCCTTCGGGAATTCCATTGATTTTGTTATTAAGTTTTGTCCAGTTTTGACCACCATCCAAGGTAACATAGAAGCCAGAGCCTTTGCCGCCCGATTTAAAATCATAAGGACTACGCTTGTGTTCCCACATTCCCACCAATAATTTATTCGGATTACTGGGATCCATTACCATGTCTCCCACTCCCGAATACTCATTAGTAAATAGGATTTTCTCCCATGTTTGTCCACCATCAATTGTCTTAAAAACCCCACGTTCAGGATGATTGGCAAAGGGATTGCCAATTACTCCCACGTAAACCACATTGGGATTAGTGGGGTCAATAATGATACGATGAATATTTTTTGTTTTTTCTAAACCCATTATTTTCCAAGTCCTGCCACCGTCGAGAGACTTGTAAATGCCAGCGCCCAAATTGACAGAATTCCGAGGATTTCCTTCTCCAGTTCCTACCCAAACTACTGATGGATTGGATTGTTGAATGGCAATTGCCCCAATATTGATAATTGGATTTTCGTCAAATATAGATGACCAAGTGGTACCTCCATTTTCAGTTTTCCAAACACCCCCAGAAGCAGACCCTGCATAAATAATGTCAGGATTTGATACTACCGCATCAATGGTGGTTATTCGCCCAGACATAGCCGCAGGACCAATGGCACGGGCTTTCATGTTTTTGAATAGATCGGTTTTGAGTTTTTGAGCCTGAAGATTAGCGATTGAAGCCCAAAGGATTAAGCCCAGTAAAGTAGCTTTACATAGAAGTGGTTTCATTAATATTGTGTTTGATTGTGATGAAGATACAATTTCGGAAGAAAATGTTGGAAATCAATGAAAACCTGCTACCATTGTTAACAACTTTTTTAATAGTATTTATCTTCAATTATAGAAGCATATTGCAGAAGGTTTATTAGTTCAACTACGATTTATACGGAATTACGGAAGCCTTCGGTTTTCACTGTGGCCTACAAAACTGGAATCCTGGGGTAAACATCGTGGCAACACCACTCAAAATAAACTCATCTGTTCCACTTTCGGTAGGAATTTAGGAGTCTTAATCTCTAATCCACAATGTTCATTCAGTTGTTCAATCCAATATTTGGAAAATTCGGGCGAAAGGATGTTTTCATTGACGTGAACGAAGAGCCAGAGTTCCTGCAAACCGTTTTCCAACCAAGATTTAATTCTTTGTATCCATTCATCAATACGTTGATAATCAGAGGGATGCTCATTGCCAATCCATCGTATAAAGGCTTTTGGGACGGATAAACTTTGATGAACCACATCCCTCCTACCCGCCACATCCGTGATGACGGTAGCGTGTCCGTACTCATGAAGCATTTGTAAAGTTTCTTGCCAAATGGCTTGGTTCTTAAACCAATCTTCATGCCTAAATTCTACGGCAATTTTCAGTTTTGTGGGTAATAATTCTAAGTATTTTTCTAAAATTTTGAACTGTCGAGGCGTAAAATAGGGAGCTAATTGGAGAAATGGCAAGCCTAAATTATGTCCCAATTTCATGATTTGTGTACAGAATTCAAAGGTTAAATCTTCGACATTTTGAAGGAGTTTATCGTGCGAAATTACTTGGGGAAATTTAGTGCAAAAAGTAAAATTAGGCGTTACTTCATCCAACCAATGATTGATAGTGGCATCACTCGGAATCTGATAGTGCGTAACGTTCAACTCAATGGTATTGAATTGTTTGGCGTATAATTTTAGAAAATCTTGCGTTTTGGCGTTCTGAGGGTATATTTTTCCAAGCCAATCTTTAGTTGACCACACAGGACAACCAACTTTGATAAGGGGTATCTTTAAAGTATTTTTTAAAACCTTCTCATTAAAAATATTATCGGGTTTCAAGGTAAAATTTACTTTATCTACCTCATGTATTGATAGTCTGCCGAAGTCCATTTTTAGGGTGATTTAGGAAGTTGTTTTTTATCAAATTTACGAAGAAAACAAAAAAATCATTCCACAAAAAAATCCCGCCATTGCTGACGGGATTTTTAATAAATACACGGCAAAGATTATTGAAACGTCGAACCGCCGTGCTACATTTTCGGGTCAAGTGCTTTTTCTATTCTGAATAAACAATCTTGCAAGTGATATTTGCTCATTTTGTCCAAAGTAGGTTGATTTAAGGCACTTTTAATTTCACCTTTCAAGGCTGTCAAATGTCCACGTGTTACTGATACAATATCCGTTTTGCGTGGATCCACTGCGGGCGGAACAACCGTTCCTCTGAATGAAAAGTTGAATGATGGAGCTACACCAGAAGCATTTAAAGTAGAAATCATTTTTTCTACATAAATCTTCTGCAAATTTCTGCGTGAACCATCAATCGACTTACGAGTACGGAATTCCGACCATACGCCATTGCGAATATCAGTAAACATTTCATCTAAGTTATACGAAGATGGAAATTTATTATTCGTTTCAATGATGCGTTGCAGACGGTCGGTTGACATCAAACTATTTAAAGATGCTTCTTGAATTCTACTGATGGCATCGAGTCCTTGGTCAGGACGAGTTTTTGACATAATTTTTTCATCCATCAACCAAGTCGGGGTTTCAAAAACCTGACGATTTAACCATGAAACTGCATCTTTCTGAATATTACGTGGTGTTGGTTCATAGACTACACCTGTTTCGTCAGTCGTGCGTGGTGTTTCATAAATACCACCAACGTTTTTGGTAACATGACCAATATAACGGCGATATTGATTCACAATTTCACTATAAGATTCTGACAACATATCATAATCCTGAGCTTCTTCTTTAGTCCATTCTGATAGATTGGGCACGATTCTCTTCAAATTTTTGATACCATAATCACTCGCTAACATATTATTATCGCCAATACATTCCGACTGCGTTCTGGGGTCATAAGGATTAGTTTCTGTGCCAAACCAAATACGTGGATTTTTGGCATATTCTGTCATAAATTGCTTATTGAGCGTCTTTTGGTCATCTTCAGGAGTTGGTCCGTCCAACGTTTGGTATGCCCACTTTATCGCCCAAATATCATACTCACCAATGCGAGGATAAAGATCTTTCACTCCATCTTCGGGCTGTGCCACGTAATTGAAACGAGCATAATCCATAATGGAAGGGGTATGTCCATGGGCTGCAATCCAAGCTGGATTACGTAGATTCTCAACGGGAATCGTACTACTTGATCCAAAATTATGACGTAAACCAATGGTATGTCCAACTTCGTGCGAAGACACAAAACGGATTAAATCGCCCATCAATTCATCATCAAATTTGTTCTTTCTCGCACGAGCATCTACGGCAGCCGCTTGGGTCATGTACCACTTTTTCAAGAGTTTCATTACGTTGTGATACCAACCGATATGACTTTCTAAAATCTCGCCCGAACGTGGGTCATGCACATTAGGTCCATAAGCATTTTCAATATCAGAAGCAAAGTAACGAATAGCTGAATAACGGGCATCCTCCAAGCTAATAGTAGTGTCATTATCTGCCAAAATCTCACCTCTGATGGCGTTTTTCCAACCAGCGGCTTCAAAAGCTTTTTGCCAATCATCAACACCCATTTTCAAATATTTACGCCATTTTGCAGGCGTGGCTGGGTCGATGTAATAAACAATTGGTTTCTTTGGTTCAATCAATTCACCTCTTTTTTGCTTAGCAGCATCTTCAGCATTTTTAGGCTCCAAACGCCATCTGACCGCAAAAGTACGGTCATCAGTACGTTGTGAACCTTCGTCAAAAGTAGTATAGCCATTCGCAAAATATCCTACTCTTGGATCAAAAAGACGTTGCTTCATCGGAAGTGAAGGCAATAAAATCATGGAAGTATTTATTTCCATTGTAACCGCCCCTGAAACTGCAATGGCTGGAATATTAACCGAAGGAATTGGTGAAGGAGGTCCAAATGAAGGCGTTGGAGCAGAACCATTGAAAGTTTTCACCGTCTTTACCTCAATATTTAAAGGAAAAGATTTGATAGTTTGAATATAAGAACGATCTGCGGCAATAGACGTAATTTTGTAAAGTGTTTTCGTAAAAGGAGGCAAAGAAACAATCTGATTATCACCTTTAAAAAAATCCGTTACTTCAATTACTGTACTTCCTTTTTTAGTAACAGAATCTTTCTTGTATGCCTTAACATCAAAGGCTTGTGCAATGGGCTGTACATTTGAATTCTGCACGGCTTTATACATTGGAGCTGTAGAATCTGGTGAAACATTGATGTACTGTATGGCTCTAACAAATACTTTATTATCGGGTCCCTTCTCGAAATTAATTACTTGGCGGTTCAATAATTCACCTCCGTAAGTACCTGGAATCGTGGCAGTTTTCACGATACGGGTAACCGTCATAATATCATGCCCCATCAACGAATCTGGAATTTCGAAGTAATGCTTATCCTCAACTTTATGCACTGTAAAAAGTCCTTTTGTTGATTTGGCTTTGTCAGTAATAACCTCTTTATAAGGCTTGGGACCCGTTTTAGGAGCTTCCGCAGGTTTTGGGGGTGTTGTGGTAGTTGGTGGAGGTGTTTTAGTATCTCCTTTCTTGTCTTGAGCTTGGGCGGTGATGGTTAGGCATACCACCGAAGCCAAGTACAAGGCTTTTTTCGAAATCTTTAGCATGATGAATAGTTTGTTAGTGTTTTTGTGAATAACGAAAATACGCAAGAAAGGTTTGAATAAAAAATATGATAGGATGAAATGCGGAATAATAGCGATGAAATCCTATAATATTTTTAAGATGGAATTACTCTTCCAAACTTTTTAAATGCTTAGAAGGATTATCAAAATTTGAATTTTCACACGATAACCCCTTCTAATAATTCATATTTCATATCTATTTTCTACCTTTGTTTTATGGAAAAATTAGAAAATTTGAACTTTAATAATTTCAAAAATATAAGCACTTTTGTGTTCGATATTGACGGTGTAATGACCGACGGTTCTGTACATGTACTGGAAACGGGCGAACATTACCGAGTTTTTCATATTCGTGACGGTTATGCTATTGAGCGTGCGGTACAGGCAGGTTATCATATCTGTGTTATCACGGGCGGGAAACATGAAGGTGTGCGAATACGTCTGCAAAACCTAAAAATTCACGATGTTTTTATGGGTTCGGGCGGGAAAAGTAAGTTAGAAATCTATGAAAATTGGTTAATTAATTCGGGCATTTCAGAAGAAAATATTTTGTATATGGGTGATGATTTACCCGATTATGAAGTAATGTGTCGTCCTAATGTTTTTGCCACTTGCCCAGCGGATTCTTGCGAAGAAATTTTAGAAATTGCTAATTATATTTCTCCTCATAAAGGTGGAAAGGGGGCAGTGAGAGACGTAATTGAGCAAGTGATGAGAGCGAAGGGGGAATGGTTAGTTTTTTAAAAATAAACCCTATTTTACCATTATTTCCTGGGTTTTTTATGAGTTTTTACTTCCCGAAAGTAAAGAGAACTTTCGGGAAGTTTTTGAAAATAAAACCTACTTGACAATTATCACCTTGTGCATTTTCAAACTTCCCAAGGTCTGAACTTGCAGGATATACATTCCCAAAGGTAAGTCTTTAGTGGGCGTTATTTCTACAATAGTCTGAGTTAACTTATTAGTTTTCAAGGAAATATCTTTGCCATTCAAGTCATTCATGATAAAATTAGCTTCGTCAGCATCTTCTACTTTTACGTTGAAAATATTTTGAAAAACTGGATTTGAAAACACCCCAAAAGGCAAGGAAGCATCATCAATAATGACTGCTTGTGGACGAAAAATTTGCATTGTCCCGTCTCTATCAATCTGTGAAAGTCGGTAATAATTAGTGCCAAAAAGAGCCGATTCATCCGTAAAATTGTACTTCTTTATGGTGTTAGATTCTCCTGCGGCTTCAATTTTTGCAATAGTTTTGTAATCAATTGCATTTCGACTTCTTTCTAACACAAAAACATTACTATTTATCTCTTGGGCAGTCTCCCAACGCACGCTAACTCTCTGATTGTCAGTGATTTCTGTTTGAAAATAGGTAACTTGAACAGGAAGAGCCACATTTCGAGGATTGGGAGCAGTTCGAGTAAAATCTGTTGAATTATTACCTGTATCAAGTCCGTTATTTCTGCGAGTAATACTTTGTGTATTTGAAGGCGATGGTGCAGGTGAAGTTTCAGAAGTTGAGGCAGAACTACCATAACCAACTAAGTCTAAAATATTGGCATTTGAAGGATTTGCCGTAGTTTCTGCTACCGTGTTATTTTTTAAAATTATTTTGCCGTCCGTTGCACTAATGTTGGTATTATTAGGATCAGTAACATCAGGGGTAGGTAATGCTGCCCCAATGGCTCCACCCGAACCCATTTGTATCAAATAAAATCCACCAGGGGGAATACTACCAGATAATGGAACAACATTCCAAGAAGCAGAAGCAGCAGGAGCATATTGAATTGAAAAACCTGCAAGGCTCACAGAGGTAACACCATTATTACGAAGCATAATATAATCTTTATTATAAATCGCTCCCGTATTTCCTCCACCCCCATAAATTTCATAAATCACCACTTGTGAAAACGAACTAATGGAAGAAAATAATAGCAAACACAATATAGTAAATAACTTTTTCATATAACTGACGGTTTTTTTAAAGAGCAATAATTTCAATAAAGGTATTGATTTATTTGAAAATAAAAAAAGTCGGTATATCTATGATTTGTATGAGGTTGATTTGTTATACATGGAAGTCGTCCTTTTGAAGGACGACTTCCTTAAAAAATCATGGTTGAAAATCTTAGTTACAATCCTTCTTTCACCGTATCAATAAAACATTTTACCTTATTAGGGTCGGTGTCTGGATAAACTCCGTGACCTAAATTGGCGATATATCGTTGATTTCCAAACTGTTGCATCATAGAGCGAGTTTGCTTTTTGATTTCGTCATAAGTTCCATATAAAACGCATGGGTCGAGGTTACCTTGTAGCGTTTTTGTGTTACCAATTAATTTACGAGATTCGGTGATGTCCATATTCCAATCTAATCCTATTACTTCGCAGCTTAATTTACCCATTTCTTCACGGGCAAAAAATGCTCCTTTGGCAAAAACCGTTACGGGTACTTCTGTGATAGCATCACAAATTTGGCTGATATAAGGAAGTGAGTAAATGCGATATTGTTCAGGCGAAAGGATTCCTGCCCAAGAGTCAAATACTTGAACCAGATTTGCTCCGGCTTTTATTTGAGCCTTTAGATATAGGATGGTGCTATCCGTAATCTTCTGCAAAAGTGCGTGTGAAAGGGCAGGCTCAGTATATAAGTATTTTTTGGCTTTTGAAAAAGTCTTTGAACCACGTCCCTCAATCATATAACAAAGTAAGGTAAAGGGAGCACCTGCAAAACCAATCAATGGTACCCGACCATTCAATTCAGTTTTTACGATTTTAATAGCATCTAAAACATACTTCAAATTTTCTTCGGGATTAGCAATTCTCAATTTCTCAACGTCTGCCATTGTAGAGATTACTTCTGGGAAAATTGGCCCAACACGTTCTTCCATAATATAAGGCAAACCCATTGCTTCAGGAATTACCAATATATCCGAAAATATAATTGCCGCATCAACACCCAAGATATCCACGGGTTGAAGGGTAACCTCTGCTGCTAATTCTGGATTGGTTGCCAATTGAATAAAACTTCCAGCCTTTTCACGCACAGCACGATATTCAGCTAAAATTCTTCCTGCCTGACGCATCATCCATACGGGGGTACGTTCAGTTTGCTCGCCACGGGCGGCACGTAATAATAAATCGTTTTGTAATATTTCCATAAAATTATATTCCGAATGCTAAATCGGAATACAAAGATACAATTGAATTTTAAGACTGAATTTTTATAAGCTAATAAATACAATTAATAGCTTGGTACGATATTTGATTTAGAGCGGCTATTTTAATAAATATACTTTTTATTTATTTTTTAGATGGTTTCTGGCAAAATTGGTCTAAAGATAAAACTATGAAATATTCAAGAATTTGAAAATTTCATAGTTGTCTATAACTTCCAGTTAAAATGCTGAAAAACAGCATTTTATACTTGCTATTAACAATTGTTAATTTTATTACAAATTGATTAAACCGTGTTGTAGTTAACTTTTTTAATTTTCGGCATATATTTTGCTAATATTACACTATGGTTCAATTAATTGAATCTAATCTCCTAAGTCCCATCTTAATAATGTAAATAATAATAACAGAATAGTAAATAATTATTATTTACAAGCATACTCTCTTTTTCAATCAATCTTGTATTTACAATATTGTAATTGTATTTTACTTTAATAATCACTCTTATATAAGTACTTTTTAATTTTATTAAACTGATGACAACAATACCGCCATTTTGTGTTGTTTCGGAAAATAATTCGTCTGTACGATTTTATGAAGCACAATTCCTTAAGCAATTTCATTATTGCTTAAGGAATTGTGCTTTTTATATTATTTAAAATTTCAGAATCATAATATAAAAAGTTCTCGAGTAATAAGTCTTTTAAAAAGGTTTAGTTGAATGTTGCCAGATTACCGCTTATTGAATTGTTCTTATTTTTTATAATTAAAATCAGATGAATATGAATCGGATTTACCGCCAACAAAAAGCTGTTGCTTTACGCATAAATACAGCTCATTTATTCAATCCACAAAGGAGCCTTTGCGTAGAAATTTATTATTTTCTATTAGGCTATTTTCAAACACAAGTAAAAAACAGATTTCATTTGTTACTGATCAGTAACTTGGTAATTCTAACCCATGGTGCTATGTCACAAGCAAGTCATAATGGAAGTTTACCTTGTATAACAAGTAATGCTAATGCAGCAGCACTTACAAAATCAACGGTTACTTATGCTGCTTCAACGGTAAGACCTGTTTCAGGTGGACCTAACTCAATTTTGAACGAATCTTGGAAAGTCAAAGCTGATGTTAATGGTCAAGTTGGCTTTTTCCACGGTTTTCAGATTAATTCCACTACAGCTAATTCTACTACTTGTTTAGAGCAAACCTCAAACACTCGCCAGTTTACACTATATAATTACACAGGTAATGTATGTTCAGGAACATCCATTGCGCCACTTAATGTAAACGATGGTATAACAAAAACTCAAACTGGTGGAGCTGAAACCAATACCATGAACCCTGCTTGGTCAGGTTTAACGCCAAATGGCGATTATGTAGTGATAGTAAAAACTACTGTTGGTGCAGCTTGTTTAGGAATACTTAACACTTACGGAGCCTATTACGGAAACGTTGCTCAAGTGCCTGCTGTTTCACTTTGTGGACAAACTGTTTATCAAACAGGCTCTGCAGGTTTTGCTACTGCAGCATTGGCAGTAGCGAATAATGGTGCTACAGGAGCCACTAATTATAGATTAAATCCGAGTACTACTTTTAAACAAAGTGCAACTGTTAAGTCAGATGCAAATGGTACTTTAGGTGTTATTAATTACCTTACTGTCGAAGCCCCTACCGCAGCACTCTTGGCAACTTGTTCAGCCAATACACGTGCTACACGTACAGGCACAGAACAATTATTTTTGAAAGATCCTATAACAGGAGGATGTACTGGTGCGGCAATTACAAAAATGAGGACAGGTGCCAATAGCACAACATTCAATCCTGAATGGGTGGGGCTTACGCCAAATACCGATTATATCTTAATTTTTACTACTACCGTTGACCCATCATGTACTAATTATGCAAGTTCTACGGTTTCGTATTATGGAGCGGTAACGCCACAATTTACTTTTAATTGCTCTGTTTCTTCTTCTACAGGTACTTTTGTAAAAGGTACTGGTAGTTCGGGAACAATAACAGTAGGTATTACAGGAACCACTGCTGGGGCAGCCACCTTTAATGTAACAGGTAATGGTTTCACAGGTACTTTAAGCACAACATTAACAGCAGGACAATCTTCTGTAACAATTCCAATTACTTATGATGGACTTGGAGCAGCAGGAACCCAAACTTTAACGGTAACATCAGCATCGGGTGGGGGTACTTGTTCAAAGAATGTAACGGTAACAGTTCCTCCAGTAACAGCCTCAACACCTGCCGCTAAAACCTCATCAATAAACCAAGCTAAAAAATGAACGGACAGTACAGATTTATCGCCTGCGTGTGGAAATGTTACTTATGTTTACTCTGTCGATAATTCAGTTTCTTGTACGCCAATAGCAGGGGCAACAGCATTACCAGCGGGTAGTAGCTTAACGGTAACTAACTCTACTATAGGTGCTTATACCTATACAGCACCCGCCTCGGCAGGTACTTATTACTATTGTATAAAGGTGTGTGATACTTCAACACCAACACCAAACTGTATTACTAAAACCTATACTTTGACAGTAACTGCACCTCCGCTTACTGCTACAAATCCACCGGCACAATCATCCTTAGTTAGTCAAGCTAAAACTGGAACGGCCAGTGCAGACTTATCTCCGACAGGAGGCAATGGTACTTATACCTATTCAGTAGATAACTCAGCTTCATGTACACCAGTAGCAGGTG
>JANPIG010000009.1:0-9002 GCA_031424875.1 Cytophagales bacterium | reverse complement strand
CTGTTACTCCAGCCATTCTCCCCTGCAATGCTGTAGCGGCATTTGAGATTGGTAAACCATCAATATCATTCATTTTTATGGACGATACTGCTCCCGTTAAATTTGCTTTTTTGGTAGTGCTATAACCCACCACTACCACTTCCTCAAGCGCATTATTATCAACAGTCAAGACAACGTTTAGGTCGGTACTGTTACCCACTACTACTTCTTTTTGCTTGTAACCTACAAAACTAAATACTAAAATTGCTTTAGTATCTACTACAGAAATTGAATATTCCCCATTTGCATTGGCTGTAACACCACGGGTAGTACCTTTTATCGTGATACTTACTCCTGGTAACTTTTCGCCCGTTTCGTCTGTAACGGATCCTTTAACAACTATATCCGCTGCTGAAGATAAATCTATTTCAGAAATCGGTTCTAATTTATCTAACATTCCCAACTTTTCGTCGTCTTTTCTTAACACAATTCGATTGCTCACTTGGATAAACTTGATGTTTAAAGGTCTCAACAATCTTAGAAGTACATCAGCAAGAGCTTCGTTTTTTGCTTTTACATCCACTCTTTGATTGATTTTTACCATTCTCGAGTTATACGAAAATTTTACTTGCGATACTTTTTCAAGTTCCAACAAGGCATTTTCTAAACTAACATTGTATAATGAGAGTGTTATTTTCGACTCGAGCAGTTCTTGTCCTCGAACGGGTGTGGCCATTGTTATACTTGCAAACGCAATAACAAGTGCAAATGGTAATATTGATAGTTTCACGATTTTAATGAATAACCGTTGATAAATAAAACTTTTTTTCATACTTTTGATTGTTATGTTTAGTACTGTTTGACTGGTATAACCATAATATTCCTTAATATTTTGAGGAAGTTTTAGGCGTTGAAATGTTGCAGCATTTCAACGCTTTTTTGGTTTTTTTGATAATAGAAAAAGGTTAATTACATCCTTTTGAAAAAATGGTAATCTGATTACCATTCATTTCGTATCGGGTATTATTTCCCAAACTTTCACAAATAATTTTTAGTTTTTCAGGGAGTGGTTCATCGCTCAATGAAGTAGTCAAATAACATTCTTTCAGGTTATCATAAGGAAAATCTATCTGCACTAAATAAGCTTGTTCGATGGTTTTAAAAATTTGAGAAACAGGAATATCATTAAATTCAAAACTCAATTGTTCAATCGTATTTTTGGTAGAAAGCAAAGGCTTATCTTGGGTAATGTCTAATATTTTTTTGAAAGCTAAATCTTTACGGATAAATCTTGCTGCCTGATTTGGCAAAAGAATTACTTCTTCCTGGCTTGCATTTTTTATATCTTTATTTGAACTTACTTTTACTTTTCCAGTTCGCACCAGTACCTCTACATTGGGTTGATTTGAATATGCAATTACCCTAAAACTTGTTCCGTAAACTTTGGTAATTACTTCATTGGCATATACATAAAAAGGCTTTTTGGGGTCTTTACTAATTTCAAAAAAAGCCTCGCCCGATAGAAAAACCTTTCGCTCATTACCGTTAAATGATTTCGCATAACTTAACTTACTGTTCGGTTGAAGCAATACTGAACTGGCATCCGATAAGTTTATTAATTGTGGTTTGTCCGAATTGTTAGTTTGTTCAATTAAACCGTCTGCATTTTGTTGAATTAAATCGGTATAGGTTATGGTTACTTTTGAGGATTGATTTTCTCGAAAAATATAGAAAAATGAAGTGAAACTTAGCAATAAAACTGCCGCAGCATATCTAAACCATGTTTTTTTCCAGAAAACCGATTTAATATTTTTGGTAGTATTTATTTTTTGCCAAGTATCATGCAGAGCAATCTGTATTTCAGAATCACTCACAGGACTTTCTTCAACTTTCATGGCCAATATCCAAAGTCGTGCTTCTTCCACTAATTTTACTCCGTCTGGATTATTTGAGGTCCAGGTTTCCCATTTTTGTGAATCTTCTTGAAATCTGACCCATTTTTGAAATGATTCATCAGTCAAAAAATCCTCTATTTTTTTATAAGAATTACGTTTTTGCATCCTGAAATAAGGTTTCAAATACAGAGAGGACAATTAAATTATTTGGTACTCACCGAATTATATTTTTTTAGAAAATCAATAATTTATTGAAAGAGAATATAAAAATCCCAAAATAGTCCCCCCAAAACCCCTACGAAGTTGCAAAATTGCCCGATGAAGAAGATTCTTGGTAGATTGGTAATTCATGGATAAAACTTCTGACACTTGCTCAACGGATAAGCCTTGATGATAGCGAAGATATAGGGCTTCTTTTTGGCGAGGGGGCAAGGCATTAATCTGTTTATTCAATAGCTCGACTTTAGCAGCAACGGTTTCATTTTCGATTAGATTATCTTCGATAGAGAAATCTATTAAAAAATCAAGCGTATCTAT
The DNA here is from genome assembly GCA_031424875.1 of Cytophagales bacterium. Lineage (GTDB taxonomy): Bacteria > Bacteroidota > Bacteroidia > Cytophagales > Spirosomataceae > Arcicella. Next base: position 6,591 of record JANPIG010000009.1, on the reverse strand, counting down.
TTCTTTTGAGTATTGAAAAATATGTTCACGTTCGTGTAGTCGAGCAATCCGTTTACGAACACTTGAAAGTAGATAGGCTTTTACTACCACCGATTCGCTGAGTGATTGACGGTAAGACCAAATATCCGCAAAAACATCTTGAACGCAATCCTTCACAATGTCTGATGCTGACATTAATGTTTTGCCATAATTCACCAGCAGACTATAATAAGTTTCAAAAATTATAGAAAAAGCCTCTTCATCCCCAGCTCTCAGCTGTGTCCAAAGTATTGCGTCATCGTTTTTTCCAATACGTGTTTTCAATTTTTTAATGGTTCGATATTTAGAAAACTTATACTTTTAGCGTCAAAAAATACAATTCCATCTTTATTTTCAATAAACTTGTTTAAACTTTTTGTTTTGAAGGAAATTGAATGGGTTTTAAGCCTATACTTTTTAAAATTTGCGATATATAGGATCGTTACATTGAGTAAATTTTAAAAATACAAGCTTCAAACTAAACGATTTACAATGAAAGGAATAAGTTTAATCAGGCTCAATAATAAAAAGACCATATTTGAGTAAATTATAAACTATTCTTTAAAGGATATTTACAAGTAAAATCTATGGAATTGTATCAACTTTTTTAGTATTTAGTTTCTAATCAATTTTATGAGTGGTTAGGTATTATAATATCTACCTCAATTTTATGGAAATTTATATGAAACTGTAATTTCGCTTAAACTTTAAACTCAGCATCTAATACGTACAAATTAAACAATTTCCTATAAGGTGAAGAAAGATGCTGTTTATGATAGATTACTCAATCTATAATTTTATAAACCGTTTAGTTTGAGTTCTACCTTTGTCTTCTAATTTTAATAAATAAGTCCCCATATTGAATTTTGAAGTTTCTATAGTTGCTGAATTTGTGCCTGTAGGTAAATTGAATGTATTTATGAGGTGTCCGTTTAGTGTGTAAATTTTTATTTGAGCATCATTCGAAACTTTATCGAAGATTACATTCATTTGATTTTCTTCTGAAATAACACTTGGATATACTAAAAATGTACCATTGGGCGAAGCATTAACTTCTGATTCAGTAGCCAATGCTAAATTGGAAAAAGTGCCGCCAATACTCAAATCTGCTTCGGTATCATTGGCTCCTGCACCCAAATAAAAAACGCCAGAACCAGAAGCTGCAAAAGGCGTAATTCTGAAAGTAATAGTTTTTGTTGGAGATACATTTTGGAGGTCAGAAATTTTTGATAAGTCGATTGGCCCCAGCGAATAATCGCCCGAAGCTGCTACTGGACCGCTAATTGTTACACCCGACTTAAACTCTCCTCCATCAATTTGATAATCAACTTGATATTTTATTGGTCCAGTGGCGGCAATACTAATCTTGAATTTGTTTATGGTTGTATAGCTTACGCTTTTATCATTTGCAGATTTTAAACTAAAAGTTAGAAACTTATTCGCTGCATTTCCTGCTTCTGCTGTAGTAATCGACCAACCAGTTGCTCCCCAATATCCAGGATTTGCGAGCCCTGTCAAAGTTGTACCTGATCCCCTTGCAAGACCTTTGGGTATTGTTAAGGAGGCGTCTAAAAAGGTGGGCAAAAAATTAGCAACGGTTTCGCCACCATTTAATTGGGTTGACGTATCCCAAGAAACTAAATCGGCATATACTGGTCTTTTGTCATAAACATTGTCTGGGTTAGCAGGGCTTGAAATATGGTTACTATAAATCTGCCCCACAGTAGTTAAAACATTGCCCGAACGTGCAGGAATATCATTCCCAAAGAAATAAGCATAGCGTTCTACCCGTGGATCTGAATCTAACCAAGGTAAAGCCAATTTCATAAAAGCCTCATGGGTGGCGGGGGTGCGGTTAATATTGGCGTTAAACTCAGTTATCCAAATGGGTTTTTGGTACAAATTATAGACAACGGTAATATAATTTTTGAATCTATTGAAAACGGCAACTGGATCAGGATTGGGGTTAAGGTTGCTCAACCAATTACCCCAATCATACCAATGCACCGCCACAAAATCAATTCTGAGTTTATCTTGGTTGGCAAAATTAGTAAATTCCGAAAGCCAAACTCTATATTGAGATTCAGTACAAGCTGGAGACCCCATCCGATAACCAGAACGTAACAAGTTTTTGTATAAAGGTAAAGCCGCTGCTGTACTTATGTTGGCTTGACCTTTATTGTCGGGTTCGTTGAAGGCTAATAAATGTGTTAGTGATTTTTTTGCAATAATATTATTTACTGAAGCATCCGAAGCTCCGTTTGCTCCCCACGCCATTGGAGCAAACTCTGTAGTAGGTGTAGATTCATCCAAAAGTCCCCAGTCATAAAACCAACTTACTTTGAGACTGTTAACTTCATCGTTATTAATTGAACCTGCACCTTTTTTTAAAATTACCGTAGTTGGTAAGGGCAATACTCTGATAAAAGATACTTTATTTTGTAAAACTAAGGCGAGATTCACCGTCAAATCACTCACAGAAGCGACATAATTGAAGCTTTCGCCCGTGCCATCCTCATTCTCTGCCATCGTGGCCATAAACCCTTTTTTCAAAATAATTGATTTGATTTTGTCATTAAGACCATTTGGAATTTTACTACCAACGAATATCGTTCTTTCTTCACAAGATGCGGAAATACCTTGCTGATTCAAATTTGGATATAATGATAATTGAGCATTGGCAAGAATGCTTTCAAATATAAATATCAAACCTAAAAAAATTATCTTTTTCATTTTCATAAAGATTATAACTTACAGACAATAAGGCATTTATCAATTGTCAAGATTTAATATACGTATTAACTTTTTGAAATAATTGCTGCATTTTTCTTTGAATTCATAGGTAGCAAGTACACAAGAAACCATTATTCCTGCCAATTATACCAAGCCACACCCTCTGAGGTGCTACAAGAAAGGGAGCGTGCTTTCCTATTGTAATCAATTTATTTTATAGTTTGTTGATGAAGGTAATTTCTAAATTTTTAAAGTAAAATGTGGTATTTCAAATCAAATTAGCTCCCAAAGCTCATGCAACACAAACATCTGAAAATTCACTGCAAACTATCGCCAATAAGCTTAAACAGTTTCTTGATAAAATATTTTAGGGAAATCCTTTTCTTCAAAAATAAATCTGATTTCTGGGATGAAAATATTTCTTTTATAATTATTTTTTTATCGTAGTTCCTTTTATTTTTTTGTATTCTTCTTCTTGTCCTAATCCCAAAAAAACAGGGTTAATCATCTCTTTTTCCCAATTTGCCCTTGCGTTATTAAGCTCTTCTGACAATGGTTTTTCTTTGCTCAAAATATTGGTTGATTCTTTTATCTCTTTCTTCAAATCATATAAATAAAGGCTGTCTTTTAGTATCACCATTTTCTTTTCATCTTTGTTTAAAATGGCGTAACTACCTCTATTGAATTGCCTCCAATACAATAAATCATGGGGTACATTATGGTTTTTTTTAGTCAAAAAAGGCAATAAATTAACCCCATCTAAGGGTTTTGCAGGTTTGGATGCACCATTGATATTTGCCAAAACAGTACTAAAAATATCCAGTGATATTACTGGTTTATCGTAAGTTGAATTGCTGGGAATTCTACTATTCCATTGCATAGCGAAAGGAACTCGAATACCACCTTCATAAACTCCTCCTTTTTGCCCACGCAACGGTGCATTATTACTGCCATTGTCTGAAATGGGACCTCCATTATCAGATAAAAAAACGATAATGGTATTATCAATCAAACCTGTTTCTTTTAATTTATTGAGCAAATTCCCTACTCCATCATCAACGGCACTTACCATGGCTGCATAAGTTCTGCGTTTGGGATTTTGGATATTTTCAAATCGAGTAAGGTATTTTGTGCTGGCTTGCAGCGGTGCGTGAGGAGCATTATAAGCAAGGTATAGAAAGAATGGTTTTGTTTGGTTTCTTTCTACAAATGATACTGCTTCTCTTGAAAAAGCATCTGTCAAATATTCAGTTTCTTCTACGGGGGAATAACCTCTATTTAATTTTGTTCTATAACTTTCCCCTTCGCCGTTGGCATCTTCAGGGTTTTGCAATGTCCAATTTTCAGGAAAATACTGATGTCCCCCACCCAAAAAACCAAAAAACTCATTGAATCCACGCTTCAAAGGATGTAGAGATTTGTGTGCTCCTAAATGCCATTTTCCAACAATCATATTGTGGTAACCCGAACGCCCCAATACATCAGCCATAGTTTCTTCAGACAAAGGCAAGCCCATCAAACTATCACCAGTAACATATAAAGGATTACGTTCATAGCCAAAACGGTATTGATAACGACCTGTCAACATTCCCGCACGACTCGGACTACACACACCAAAAGTAACATGACCCGACGAAAACACTACACCAGCTTTGGCAATGCGGTCAATATTGGGTGTGGGAATATCTTGACAACCGTTAAAACCCACATCTGCATAGCCCAAATCATCGGCAACAATGATAATTACATTAGGTTTATTTGTTTTAATACTCCTTAGTTTAGTCTTTTTTTGAGGCATAAAAGCTACCAAAACGAAGATTAAAGCAAGAGGAAATATGAAAAATCTTTTTCGCATTTTATTTAAATTATAATAAAAAAATTACTTTGACTGCTCTAAAATTATCGATTTTACACGTTTTCTTTCGAAAACATATTCCTAAAAATTTATTAGTTTGGAGCATAGATTCTTACATAATCTATCAAATACTCGGAAGGAAAAGTGGTTTTCGCCAAACTTCCCCCTCTATTGCCACCCAAGGCTAAGTTTAGTAGTAAGTAATGAGCTTGCTGAAAAGGGTTTTTTCCATCTGATTTGTTGATACTTTTTGTCAAATCAATGGTATTCATTGATACGCCGTCGAGAAGAATCTCCATTTTATTTTCTGTCCAATCCAAAGTCCAGATATGATATCTATTAGCCCAATCAGAATCAAAAGTACTCATCGGTTTTGAGGCTCCATCCCATATTGCTTTCCATTTGGTAGCAGATGCAATGGCATAATTGGCAAGAATTTTATTATCATAATATTCCAATACATCTACTTCACCATTTGAAGGCCATTCGCCATTCGTACCAAGTGTCCATATAGCTGGCCACAAGCCTTCTTGAGTAATTATTTTAGCACGTACTTCCATTTTACCATATTTGAAGGCATGCTCTTTTTTCATCAAAACACTGGCAGAAGTATATTCAATAAATGCACGATTTGTTCGCCAGTCAGTACTTCCTGCTACGTAGTTAGGATTGGCTCTATGCTCTTTTTTGCCCGTGATAACCAAATTTCCATCTCTGCAAATAGCATTTTCTTTTTGATACCATTGGGCTTCTTCATTTCTGGCAAACCCTGTTTCAAATCGCCATTTAGTCGAATCGGGAGTACCATTGATATTAAATTCATCTGACCAAACCAAATGATTTTTTTTTGCACCTTTGGACGGGCTTATTGCTGAATTGGGAGCTAAATTTGAAATACTATCTGGCTTGATATCTGAAGAATAAATATTGGCCAATAAAAAAATATGTAAGAATACAATCATTATTTTAGTGCGTTAATACGTTCTAAAAACAGAGAGGACAGCTTTTTGATTTGGTACTCATAAAATTTTTTTTTTTTGAAATGAATTCAAGAAAATCGGGAAAAACGCAGCAACTGGGGATATGAAGCACATTTCAAGAAGGTATTTATATTATATAATTGAACCTGTTTAAACTTATTGCTTTCGATATAAATCGTTTGTTTTAAAGATTGTAAGTTTAAACAGGTTCAGTGCAAAAATTTTAAACCTTTCAAATAAATCTTTTCTAAAATTAGGTTTCCAATTCTTGATTTTCTTTTGCGTCCACCGCTACAGTTACTTTTCTTGTATCTGACTGGAACGCTTAGTAAAGGCAAGTAAGCCTACTTATAAGGAAATTCTGTTATTCTCAAACAAGCCAAATAAAATTTTTTATATATTTTCTAAGTTTTTTGCTGGCTGAAGGTTCCAAAAAAATCGATAACAAATAATCTATGGAATCATCTCTACAATTTTTCTCCAAGTGGACAAAATGTCCACTTGGAGAAAAATGCATTAAAGGGACTTTTTTGACAATATTGTCTTAAACTTTTGTCTTTATTGGTTTCCTCCAAAATGCTCTATGTTTGAATTTTCGATGACAGGCAATACCTGTAAATCAACGAGTTATTGTAATTAAATACTTTAATCATTTTATCTTAGATGCCCTTAATCTCTTTTCCCCTTGTGAAGTTCGAGCAATTAAATTCATAAGGGGACTTTTTTTAGACCTTTTACAAACTCATTATTTTAGATATATAATTCTTTTTTTTTAAGATATAACAAACTGATTATCAGTCATTTAATAATAAAAAAATCAATAAGAATTGTATAATTTGTTTACTTTTTTCATCCTAAGGGGACTTTTTTTTGCGTTAAATATTTACAATAATCTATATAAAAATATGATAAATCTCTCAGTATCAGTAATCTAATATATTTTTAGAGAATTCAGGATAGTAGTTTTCATTTTAATTTCACAAAAAAATAGTGATATCTCGTTCT
>JANPIG010000008.1:0-4964 GCA_031424875.1 Cytophagales bacterium | reverse complement strand
ATTTCTTTTTTAATGAGGATGAATATTAAGTAGGTGTTAGTATTTAGGGGTTAGGTGTTAGTATTGTAACTCTCTAATGATATACCCTTTATTTCTAATCAAAACATTTCAAAAAATGCCGCCTTTGGGGTGGCTTTTTTTGTGAGTGTAGGATTTTAGATTACTTAAAACAGGCTGAAGCCTGTGGTACTTTCTTTGCAAAAATCTTTAGAAACATATCAATTCAAACCTTACGAAACGATTGCTTCAGTAGGGGCGAGCAGTGGCGTGTGGGAAATTTGGTTTGCCTCGCAGGTAGATAATTTGACGTTTTGTTTACAGGATATTGACCCACTAAATTGCAATCAAGAAGAGATAGATTATGGAATAAATTATTACGAAAAGTTATTAGGTAAGAAAATTATTGGTCAATTTATTCCCATAATTGGTACTCATCATCAAACAAATTTACCCGCCAATTTTTTTGATAAAATATTGATTATCAACAGCTTACATGAATTTATTTTCGTCAATGAAATTTTACAAGATATAAAAAAAAGTTTGAAGCCTTCTGGAAAATTATTTATTGAAGAACAAATAACCAAGACATCAGGCGAGATACATGAAGGGTGTGGAAGGCCTCTTTTTACGCAGGATGAATTGATTGATTGTTTAGAAAGAAATGGGTTTGAGTTGGTGGAAACTGTGGAAAAGGTGGAAGGCATTTTTATTTTTGAGTTTATTAGTACCACAGACTAAAGTCTGTAAATCAAATGTACAGACTAAAGTCTGTGGTACTAAATTTACACCTCCTGCGGATAAACCAGCCCAATTTGCCCACGAATTTCGCATAATAATTCCATCAATTCCAAGCTAAACTGCAAGGGCAATTTATCGCTTTCGGTTTTTCCTGCCCGCATACATTTCTGCACCTCTTCTGCTTCATACGAGTACCCGAAACCCAGCCTTTCCGTTGTGAAAACTTGGGGGTCTTCTCCTCTGATGGTCAAAGTAAAGCCTTTTGTTTCGTGAAAACGTCCGTGAATAAAGATTTTTCCTTTGGTTCCATAAATTGTGCAAACGGTGTCTGTATCAGCCATTACCGTTGAAAAAAGTGAAGCCGTTGCTCCATTTTCATACGTTAAAGATATCGTACAATTCATATCCACACCCGTGGGAGCCATCGTTGCCAAAGCCTTAATTTCTTTCGGATTTCCCAATAGTAATTTACTAATAAACAAAGGATAAATACCAATATCGTACAGCGAACCACCCGTTAATTCAGGGTTGAAAAGCCTTCCATTGACATTATAATCTGCCTTGAAACCAAAATCTGCTACGATATGGACGATATCGCCAATTTTACCAGACTCAATTATATCTTGAATTTGGGCAATGGCAGGATGAAAACGAGTCCAGATGGCTTCCATCAAAAACAGATTTTTCTCCTTTGATTTTGCCACCATTTCTTCCAACATTGACGAATTAATGGTAAAGGCTTTTTCGCACAAAACGGCTTTGCCCGCTTCCAAGCACATTAAGGTGTTTTCGTAATGATGGGCGTGGGGCGTGGCAATATAAATGACATCAACTTCCTGACAATCAGCTAATTCCTGATAACTCCCAAAGGCTTTAACAGCCCCATGACGGTTCTTGAAATCTTCGGCTTTGCAGAGGTCTCTTGACGCAACAGCATACACAACGCCCTCAGACACATGGGCAACTAAATCAGCAGTAAATTTTTCAGCAATTCCTCCACAAGCGAGGATTCCCCAGCGGATGGGATTAGGAGTATTCATAGTGTTGTTGGGTTAAATAATTATCAAAGAAAAACGTAGAGCCTTTACAAAAGCCCTACGTTTTTCAATTTATCTTCTAAATACGCAATGTATCGTTTTTGTTCTTGGTTAATAGATTCTTTTTCTATAATCCGTTTGTCTTTCTCTTCTAACAACATTATGAAAAGGTCTTCATTCGTAACATTAATCACATTTTGATTATCGTGTCCTTCATTGATGATATTTTCAAGTTTCATTCCATCAAGTCTTTTGAATACTTCTACTCTGCTTTTTCCTGTGGCTTTAACTATTTTTTCGATGTCTTCCATATCTATTTTCTTTTTACCGTTTTCCATTCTGAAGTAAGTTGGTTGGCTTGTACCCATACTGTATGCCATGCTTTCTTGTGAGTGTCCTGTTTCGTTGCGTAAATCTCGTAAAAAAACTTCTTTATTTTTCATTTGCGGAATCATAATTAAATTGAGTTTATGACACAAATATAGAGATTTTGGGATAAATAGCAAATAAAATTGATTAAACGATCAAAATTATTTGCAAAATAAATAAGATTATTCATAAAGTGAATAAGGATTTTCTGAAAAAGATTGAATATTTGCTCCATAAATCTCATAAAAAAACCTAATCTATGAAAATAAAATGGCTTTTAGTATCAGTAATTCTTGGAATAGTTTTATTGAATTTGAGAGCTAAAAAACAAAAAATCCAAAGTGACATTTCCCTCAAAGAATTCAGAACGATAAACCCTTCACTTCAATCTTTTGAAAGAGATATAAAATTTGCCATTGAATTTCTTTTACAGAAAGAAGAAATCATCGACGATGTTTTATCGGACTTAAATGAATCTGAAAAAGCGGAAGTTCTCGCCATCGTATTTCCAGAGATAATCAGATGGAATGAATTTCAAGATGTGATTGAAGTATATGCTGATAAAACATTGTATGTGAATGGGGGACGTAAATTAGGTGATTTTTCATTGGGAAGTTTTCAGATGAAACCCTCTTTTATTGAATCATTAGAAACATATATTTCTGTAAATCAAGAATTTACAGATTTTGATAATATAATTCTTAACGAAGAATCTGAGCAAGAAAATAGAAAATTAAGAATAGAAAGGCTTGAAGATTTTGAATGGCAATTGAAATATGCTCACTCTTATTGGAGTATTGCAAATCATAGATTCAAAAATCTAAAATTTCAAAATAAGGAATCAAAAGTTCGCTTTTTTGCCACAGCCTACAATACAGGGTTTATGAAATCTATTACCCAAATTAAGGAATGGGAAGCTAAGCAATTATTTCCATACGGCATACATTACAAAAAACCTCAAATGGCTTTTGCAGATTTTTCGATAGAATTTCTAAATAATTACAATTTATATTTTAACAATTAAATCTTAAATTTACAGCTCATGAAAAAAACAAAATTGCTACTGGCATCCCTCTTTTTCCTTCTATTGGGGATTGCATTTTCCTGTAAAGTTGATATTGAATCACTCGGTGAACCCATTGATAGTGAAAGTAACAGTTCGCTTAAGAGGGCAAGAATTTCCTTTGAAGAGCGTTTAAAAGACGACCCTACTTTGAAGAAATATAAGATTGAGCCTATTTGGAGTAGTGCTGCTATCTACAAAAATACTGTCGAGGTAGCGTTTGAAATGGAAGGGAAAATTTATCTACCATCAATTGTTAAAAATCAAAAAAACTCAGGAAGAGCGAGATTGATTTTTACCGAAAAGGGTTCAAAATTTTCATTTATGATTGTTCATTATATGGCTTCTGCTAATTTTAAAGGCAAAATTAAAAATATCAACTCACAAAATTTGAAAGCTAATAACTTTGACGGGGTTGTCAGTACAAATGAATTAGGAAGTACTGAAACGATTAATTTTCACTTTGTCGATGGAAAAATCATTAAAAAAGCATACGTAAATAAAGACAGTAAATCAAAGAAAAATAAAAGAGTTCAGGCTTGTACAGAAACGTGTGAAATTTTTGAAATAGAGACAGAATGGTATCAACAGAATCCAGGTCAATCAGAACCTCAGTATGTATATTCGACATACCGAATTGTAAGCGAATGTGTAATGAGTTGTGATAATGATCCAGATCCAGACCCTCCTTTTTGTGAGCAATTTCCTGATTTGTGTGATAATACAAGTGGTGGTGGGGACAATACTATGCATGTTGAAGGTAGACTTTGTGGAAGTTATACATTTACGCCCACTGGTAATGGTAGAACCGCAGAGATACATGGTTTAGGTACACAAGCATATAACTCTTCAAATAATAATCACGTAAGTGCATCATGGGCTGCAATGTGTATTACCTTTGGGAATAGTATTCAAACTTCTAATAATGCTTCTATTGCATTTAATTTAGCATGGAATAATACTCTCCAATTAGTAGATGTATGGTTAGTACAACATCAAAATGCAACGAGCCTTGAATTTAAACAAATAACAGAAACAATTTTGAGAACTCAGCTGGGACCTGCGGCTGGAGGTTATTATGCACTAACAATTGGCGGTTGTAATAATATTCCAGCAAGTAATGCTCAATTTTGTCCATAAAAACAGATACATGGAAACTTTAAATTTCAAATTAATTTTAAAAACTCTTCAAAAATATTACCCTCTTGGACTATCAGAAACCGAGGGAGGATATGATAATATTCAAGAAGTAATTAGGACAAAGCTTAATGGAGAACACCCAATAATGGAAAATTGGGTAAAATTCATTGAAAAATTAAAGGTAATAACTCCACATTTAGTAGATGATTGTTACTATTTCCAATATCCTGATTTGATGGTTATTATTGAAAATAAAGAATTGATTGAGGGTATCGCAGTAAACAAAAGGTTTATTATTTGCTTTTCTTTGTTATGTCCAATTTTTACATATTTTTATGAATATTCACATTCCGTAAGAAGACAGACGAGCGGAGCTTTGATTTTAGGAGGAACTTATTTTTTGAAAGATGAAAATTATGAAAATTTTAAAATTGACATAGATTTAGAAAGTATTAATAAATTGATTTCCGAATATTTTCCCGATTATTTATTTAAATATCATGTATCACTAATGTATAAGGAAATTTCAGGAGGTTTTCCAATAGGGGAATCTCATGGACCTGATAAAAAATTTAATTTGTATCAGTATTTATTTAATAATATCTATCATAGAAATA
>JANPIG010000007.1:0-2905 GCA_031424875.1 Cytophagales bacterium | reverse complement strand
TGAAATTCTCAGTTTTAGACGGAGTGTCAATAATTATTTTTTCTTCCGAATTAATAAAATTCACATCATCTTCTTCCGCTAAAAACTTGGTTTCAAAAACTTCTTTCTCTAATGATTTATCTTGAAAATTATCCTCTACTTCTTGATTATCTGTATCAAAACGATAATATAAATCTCCTTTCAGAAATAAAGCTTCACCCTCAAAAGGACTCATTACAAAGCCCGAAGACAATTCTTCAAAATCAACTTTCACTTTGGAAGTATGCCCAGAAAGGTCAATCACCAACTGTTTTTCAGTAGTTTTGGGTAGTCTCCACAAAGCAATGGGCAAGCCGTCAGACAAAGCTGTTTTCCACAGATTTTCAATCTTTTGGGTGGTATCAGTAATATGTTTTTCTGAAATCAATGGCATATTTTATACTTCAGTTATTTCAAGTAGCACGGGAATCTATCTCCTGAAGCGGAGTCCAGTTTGTTCGTAGGCTTCACGGGACAAATTCTCGTGCTACATAATACGACAACGTTATGTCTAAAATTGAGGTTTCGAGAAATATAATTTTTTTGATAAATTTCGCAAAATTCTTAGAATTTGATAGTAAATTCTTAAGATAGTCTAAAATTTAAAAACTCCTCAATACATTCATAAATATAAGATAAATCCTCTTCCGAAATACAGTAAGGAGGCAACAAATAAATAACATTGCCAAGCGGACGAATAAGGATTCCTTTTTCGATAAAAAATTGATAAGCAATGTCTCGAATATTACTGAAATATGATGTGCCTTCGGAGGTATAAAGTTCAATGGCAAGGATTGTTCCTTGAATTCTGATGTCAGTTATTTTAGGATGCGAAAATGTAACATAGGCTTCAGCCTGTAATTTAGCTTGAGAAGTACAGGCTAAAGCCTGCGGTACATTTACCTCATTAATTACATTCCCAAATAGCTTTCCTCTAAATTGTTTATGTAATCTATTGATTTTCAATATTTTATTACTGGTTTCGTCAGTCAATAATAAATCCAAACTCGCCAATCCTGCCGTGCAAGCCAATGGATTTGCAGTAAAAGAATGGCTATGAAAAAGTGTTTTTTTTCGGTCTTCCGAAAGAAAAGCTTCATAAATTTCTTGCGTACATGATGTTACACCTAACGCCATTGCTCCACCCGTAAGTCCCTTTGAAAGACAGAAAATATCAGGTTTTATTTCGATGTAGTCTGTGGCAAACATTTTGCCCGTTCTACTAAAACCCGTCATAATTTCATCAGCGATGGTCAAAACGTTATTTTGTTTAGCTAATGTTATTAACTCTTCCAAAATCTCAGGTTCATACATTACCATACCACCTGCCCCCTGAATAAGTGGTTCAAAAATAAAACAAGCCGTTTCATCCGCATTTTGCATAAGCGTTTTCATGGTTTCCAATGAATGTTTTTCTTGGCCTCTGATAGGTACTGGCAAATAAATAGTTTCATATAAAAAACCCTCAAACGGAGCATTGAAGGCAGATTTTGCTCCAACTGCCATCGTCCCGAAAGTATCGCCATGATAACCATTTTCCAGGGCAATGACCTTTCTTTTCTTCGTAAAACCTTGATTATGAAAATACTGAATCGCCATCTTCAGAGCTACCTCAACCGCTGTCGAGCCATTATCAGAATAGAATATTTTATCCTGATTTTTAGGGAGAATTTCTAATAATCTTTCTGCTAATCTCACGGCAGGTTCATGGGTAAATCCTGCGAAAATGACTTGTTCTAATTTCAGAAATTGCTCTGCTACTTTTTGGGCAATGTAAGGGTGTGAATGCCCATGCAAATTGACCCACCAAGACGAAATAGCATCAATGTATCTTTTGCCAACATCATCGTACAAATATGCCCCTTCACCCCGTACAATGGGAATAGAAAATGGAGCAGTTTGGTGCTGTGTGAAAGGATGCCAAACCACTTTTGCATCCCGTTCAGCGAGTGATGAAGTGGTAATGTATAATTGTGTATTTTCTACTGGGAATTCTATTTTCTCGTCCATTAAATTTTGTTTTCAAATCGTTCTGCCCACTTTCTCACTACATCTTTATCAAGATTCTCCTCAAAATTAACCCTTCCCAAACACTCCAAACCCGTATAATTTAAGATAAAATCTTCAGAAGTTTTATTTGATTCTCCATTGAAAATCAAGCCTTTGACGGAAATATTGTACATTTTTAAAATTTCTGCTGATAAAAGGGTGTGATTGATTGAGCCCAAGTAATTTTTAGAAACTAAAATCACTGGTAAGCATAATTTTTTGATTAAATCTAAGTTGGTTTCTCGATTATTCAAAGGCACCATCAAGCCTCCTGCCAATTCTACGATGAGGTGATTATTTGTTTGTGGTAATTCAAATTTGGATAATTCAATTTCAACTCCATCAATTGCTGCTGCTGCATGAGGAGACATGGGTTCAGTGAGGCGATAGGCTTCGGGATGAAAGACTGTTTTAGCATTAGAAATCAAACTTTTCACGGTATCAGTATCCGTAAAATCTAAAGCTCCTGATTGGACTGGTTTCCAATAATCTGCCCCTAATGCTTCAGTTAAGATACTGGAAATGAATGTTTTACCTATTTCAGTACTAATACCGGCGATGATGTATTGTTGTTTCATAAAATGTTTTTCAAGACTTCAAAAATCTTTAAAATTTCTTCTTCTTTATTAAATTCGTGTAAACAAATTCGTAATCTTTCTTTGCCTTTGGGAACAGTGGGAGATACAATTGGACGAATATCTAAACCTGCTTTTTGTAATTCCGAAGCCACCATTCTGCATCTTTCATTTCCCGAAATAATAATGCACTGAATGGCAGACGAACTGTCAATCAGTTGTAAATCAGGGATTTGAGAGGCTTCTTTTTTGAAAAAAGAAAT
>JANPIG010000006.1:0-4785 GCA_031424875.1 Cytophagales bacterium | reverse complement strand
CTCCCTGACGAATAATTTCAAAATCATCCGTTGTAGCATTTACAATAGTCGAAGGCACATTCTTGCCATATCCTCCATCAATTACTATATCTACCAAATGTTGAAATTTCTCAAAGATTAGTTCTGGGTCGGTTGGATATTCCAAAATATCATCATCATCATGTAAGGAAGTGGTAATGATAGGATTTCCAAATTCTTTAACAATCAAGCACGTAATATTATTGTCTGGAATACGAATCCCAACAGTTTTTTTACTTTGTGATAATACCTTAGGAACATGATTGGTACCATCTAAAATAAAGGTAAAAGGGCCAGGCAAATTCTTTTTCATCAACTTAAATGCAGCAGTTGAAACCTTTGCATAATCAGCGATATTACTTAAATCATTACAAATAAAAGAAAAATTATTCTTATTTGGTTTAATACCCTTAATTTGGCAAATTCTTTCAACCGCCCGTGTATTATGAATATCGCAGCCCATACCATATACGGTATCAGTAGGATAAATAATTACCCCACCATTTTGCAGACACGTAACAATTTGCTCAATTTTACGTATGTCCGTTCCTTTTTCATATAGTTTTATAAATTCTGCCATAGTTTCGGTTTAGATTAAATCCTAAATTTAATAAATCGCCTACCTTCAACGTAATGCTCTGAAATTAGACCAAAAGGCAATTTTAGTAATAATATTTTAGAAAATAGCCAACTTTTAAAATCGTGTCCTTTCATGTCTTCTATCATATTATTAAGTTCTTTTCCCGCTTGAAAGTTCTCGGTTAGCACACATTTTAAGATAGTTGCTCTCATTCTAATTAATAAAGCCTGATTTTCATCTTCTGATTTATTTAAAGCGTAAGCTTTTTTGCATACTTCAACAATAGAAGGAACTAATAGATTATTTTTCTTATAAAAACTGGCAGAATGAGAACCTCCTACAATCCGTTGATATGATAAAGTCTGATGTATATAAGCATATTCCCATGTTCGTGAGGAACGAATCCAAAAATCAAGGTCTTCATAAGCTAAGGCTTCATCATATCCATTCATTTCATCTAAAACGGTTTTTCTAATCATCATAGTACAAGGTATTAAGAAAGAACCTTGTAAAAAATTCTTGTAAATATCTCCTTCTGGCATATTCACAAAATTCTTAATTTGCCCGCCTTTTAATAGTCTTGAGGTTTCATCAATGTATCTTCCATTGCTATACACTATGCCTGTTTTTTCAGAACAATTATTAAATTTTTCAACTTGTTCCGCTACCCTGTTTGGCAACATAACATCGTCTGTTGAGAAGTCAATTATATACTTTCCTTTAGCCATTTTAAAGGCTTGGTTGAAAGAAGGACAATTTCCTATATTTTTTTTATTGAAAATTAATTTAACAGAAGGATTATCCTTAAAATAATTTTCACACTATTATCCGTGCTAAAATCATCCACTACAATCAGCTCAATATTGCTATAAGTCTGATTTACAATAGATTGCAATGCTTCTTGAACAAATCTTTCATGATTATAACAAAGGGCAATAACCGTTACGAGTGAATTTTCGTTTAACATTTTTAAAATATTTCAGAAAATTAAAAATTTGGCACGGTGTTGGCAAAGATAATTACTATAGAAAGATGAAAGACATATTAGTCTTCATTGATTTTTATGGGTTAGGGTTATTGGAAAGGCAATCTTTTATGAAGGTTGCCTTTTTTTATTATTCACTCTCTGCCTGTGTTTCTTGAATACTGGCATTTATTTCAAATCCTAAAATCAAGATAAGTGCTACTAAATACAGCCAAACCATCAAGGCGATAAAAGTACCAATGGTTCCGTAAAGGCGATTGTATGAAGCAAAATTTGATAGATAATATGAGAATAAATTAGTAATTAAAATAGTAAGGATTGAAGCAGCAATTGAACCTACATTAACAAATTTCCATCTTTTATGACTCATAGGAGCAAAATAATAAATAATGGAAATGGTAATGAAAAATACAAAAAATATTACAATATACGACAGAAATTGGATGGTGTAAAAAGTTATATTTGGATTTAAAATTCCTTCAGAAAATAAAAAATCTACGGATAGTCTCCCTACGATTAACACCAAAATAGCTAAAACCAAAACGAAGGTTAAAAGAAAATTTATCATTATGGCTATTAACCTGGCCTTCAAAAAACTTCTTCGTTCTACTGTTCTATCAGCAGTATTAAATGCTCTCATTAATGCCATTACACCGCTTGTTGAGGCATAAAGTGCAAATATAAAACCCAATGATAATACTCCCCCTTGCGGTTTACTTACAATTTCAACAATGGTGTTTTTGGCTTCTTTAAAAATTCCCTGAGGCATTACACTCGATAATAGATTGATAATACGGTCGTCGAGATGTTCGAGTGGAATATAAGGAATTAATGAAAACATGAAGATGATGGAAGGAAATATCGCTAACGTAAAATTGTAAGCAACCGCCGCCGCCCGTACATCAATATCAAACTGAACCAGTTTGTTAACCAATACTTTAAGCACTTTATAAATTGTAGCAATAGAATCGAGCAAAATAAAATTTTGCCATCCTTTTTTTATGTTTTTATATGGTTTGGTATTTTGAAATTTTCCAATCATAATTTAAGCGAAAAATTCTTTCAATTTTTCTAATAATGCTTTGGGAGCCAATGTCAAACGATTATTCTCCATTTTTACGAAAACCAAAGTTGTTTCTCCTATATGCAGGAGTGTACCTGAATTATTAAAGATTTCGTAATGAAAAATAATTCTTGCGGCAGGAATAGTTTTGATGGTAGTGGTTATGGTCAATACTTCATCATATAATGCAGGGGCAATATATCGAGATTTATTTTCGTACACGGGCATCATCACACCCGAAGCTTCCATTTCTTTATAACTAAACCCCAAATTACGAAGTGCCTCCACACGTCCTATTTCGTATAAACGGGCATAATTTCCGTAATAAACGTAGCCCATTTGATCAGTATCAGCGTATCTTACACGGTATTGATGGTGGTATTGGTACATATTTGATGTTTGTTTTCGATGTTCGAGGTTCGGATTTCAATGTTTATAATTTTTCCAAACAATGAACATCGAAAAATAAACATCAAACACTGAAATCTAACGAAGTATTTTTCTTACGTTGAGAGCATTTTGATAGATTCTGGCATTATTCAGATGATCTGCATAAGTAATAGCAAAGTTATGATAGCCCGAGAAATCTTCCTTTGCACAGAAGTACATATAATCGTGTTTTTCATAATTTAAAACCGCATCAATTGAGGCTAAATCTGGCAAATTAATTGGTCCAGGAGGCAAGCCCAACACACGGTAAGTATTATAAGGAGATTTTGTTTCTAACATTACTTTCGTTACTCTCTTAATAGTAAAATCCTGAAGCGCAAAAATAACTGTTGGGTCGGCTCCCAAGGGCATATCCATCCGCAGACGGTTCATATATACACCCGCAACACGTGGCTTTTCATCCGCTTTCTTGGTTTCTGCCTCTACAATTGATGCCATAATTTGAGCTTTTATGGGATCTAATCCAATCTCTTTTGCTTTACGTTTGCGTTCCTTAGTCCAAAATTTATCATACCATGTTTTCATAATTTCCAAGAATTTCTCAGGTGTCGTATTCCAGAAAACTTCATACGTATTCGGTAAAAACATACACATAAAAGTCTCGTTGGTAAAACCATATTTGTGAGCTGTAGCAGTATCTGCCAATACCTTCGCTAAAGCGGTTGAATCAAATTCAAACTTATTGCCTATCTTATGAATCAAATCACTTTTTAAACGTATGTTATTAAATGTCAGCTTGATAGGGTCTTGGTCGCCTGAACGAAGTTTCTTGATTAATTCATAGTTTCCCATGTTTGCCTTAATAATATAACGTCCTTCACGAACATTATCTTTGTATTTCAACATCTTTGCTAAAAACTTAAATGACAGTTCGTCACGCACAATTTTATGTGCTTTTAGGGAGTCCCAAACTACTTCAAAATCTGCTCCTTTTGGAATCAATAGAGCAAATCCTTTCTTTTCATCAACGTCGTAATTGGGAGTTTTTGTAATTTGCCAAATATAGTATGAAAACATGGTGGCAAACAAAGCGAACGTAATAAATACGTAGCGCAAAAGTTTAGTGTTTTTTTGCATTTGAATTAAGTTTTATTGTGGGTTATGAGGCAATGGATTTATAGATTTTAGCTTTCGAATTTGTCGAAATCTCCAATAACAGTTTCATTAGCACTATTGATTATTTCTTGAAACTATTATAATTTTATTGGTCTGATTTTAAATTATCGTGCATTGACGTACCTTTGAAAGATATTACTATGGTATTTCTTTTTGAAAGCACAAAATTACAATCAAAACAATTAATAATTCGTTGTAGTTTGGAAAATCTGGTTAATTCTTAAAATATTAACTAAGTATATCAAAACTAAAATTATAATCACAAAAACATGAAAATACTATTCAAAAAATTGCCAATTCTTGCCTTATTAATTTTGTCAAATTCTTTGTTAGCACAAACCAAAGAAGGTTTTTCTATCAAAGGGAAAGTGAGAGGAATTAAAGACACCACGGTGTTTTTAGCTCATTACTTTGGTTATAATCAGCAAGTTATCAAAGATACAGCAAAGGTGGATTCTCAAGGAAATTTTCAATTTGAAGGAAATAAAAATCTTCCTGAAGGGCTTTATTTAGTTTCATTACCTAAAAATAAATACGTTGATATCATCATTGGCAATCAAGAATTTTCTTTTG
>JANPIG010000005.1:0-2318 GCA_031424875.1 Cytophagales bacterium | reverse complement strand
GTACATCAACCTCCGCCTGTACATCAGACTTTTCAGACTGATGCTTTTGTGATTTGTTCATTCTGTCCAAGGCTATATGACTATCACCCAAAAGCCATTCCTGCACCCTATAATCATTCAAACATTGATTCTGATGAGGTTTTGTATTATGTAGATGGAGACTTTATGAGCAGAAATGATATTTCGCAAGGACATATTTCACTGCATCCAGGTGGTATTCCTCATGGTCCGCATCCTGGCGCAATGGAACGTAGTATTGGCAAGACCGAAACCCAAGAATTGGCTGTGATGGTTGATACTTTTCGCCCATTAATGCTGACAGATGAAGCCATAAAAATTGATGATGGCAAGTATTATAAATCATGGATTTAAAGACATTGTTGAGGTTTGATTTATTGAATTGTTGGTATTCAAATCTCAAATATCTTCAACAATTTATACTTCAACGACATAGACTATGACACAAAACTATTCAACATATACACAAGATGATTTTGAAGTTTGGGAGATACTTTTCAATCGTCAAATAAAACAATTGCAACCCTTAGCCAGCAAAGCCTATTTGCAAGGGATAAAAGACATCAATTTTTCTGGCGATAAAATTCCTAATTATCAGGAAGTCAATGAGTTGCTTTTGAAACTAACGGGTTGGCAAATACACGTTGTACCTGGTTTAATTGATAATCGTCCATTTTTTGAGTTGATGCAAAACAAGAAGTTTTGTGCTTCAACTTGGTTACGCAAACGTGAGCAATTGGATTATTTGGAAGAACCCGATATGTTTCACGATGTTTTTGGACACGTACCATTGCTTTCAAATCAATCAGTCTGTCATTTTTTGGAAGAATTAGCTCGAATTGCCCTAAGATTTATTGATAGACCTCAAGCTATCGAATATATCGCTCGCTTGTATTGGTACACTATTGAATTTGGTCTAATTAGGGAAGAGGGACAATTAAAAATCTATGGAGCAGGCATTTTATCATCTTCGGGTGAAAGCGTATATTCGCTACAATCTCAGCACCCAAAGCGATTTGAATATAATATCCAGCAAATTTTTGATACACCCTACATTAAAGAGCATTACCAAGAACAGTATTTTGTAATAGATTCATATGAGCAGTTATTCAATTCGATACCCGCTATTGAAGGTGAATTAGAGCGAAGAATGGCTTTAGAAACTCCTCGAAAAGTATTTAAATTAAACGATTCTGAAATCAAACATCAATATGCAAACGTCTGAAAAACAAATAGATAACTTGGAAAAAATAAATCCTGCGGCTCAAGATTTTCTTCCTATCAATGGTACCGATTATTTGGAATTATATGTGGGAAATGCTCGCCAATCGGCACATTTTTTTCAAACTGCGTTAGGCTTTCAACCGCTTGCCCACTCGGGACTGAGTACGGGTGTACATGACCGTGAGAGTTACGTATTGGCACAAGACAAAATTCGTTTGGTGCTAACTACTCCCTTGCAAGGAAACACAGAAATTGGCAAACACATCGACCAACACGGGGATGGAGTAAAAGCTATAGCCCTATGGGTAGATGATGCAGAACAATCATTTCAAGAAACCACCAAAAGAGGTGCAGAAATCGTCTTTGAGCCTATTACTGAGCAAGATGAATTTGGCACGGTAAAGCGTGCAGCCATTAAAACATACGGCGATACCATTCATATTTTTGTAGAAAGAAAAGATTATCATGGTGTATTTTTACCCAATTTCAAAACTTGGAACCCTACCTACCAGCCAGCATCTATTGGCCTAAAATATATTGATCATTGTGTAGGAAATGTAGGATGGAATGAAATGAATAGATGGACAGATTTCTATGCTAATACAATGGGTTTCAGCCAGTTAGTTAGTTTTGATGATAAAGATATTTCTACAGAATATACTGCATTGATGTCGAAAGTAATGTCTAACGGGAATGGGAAAATCAAGTTTCCCATCAATGAACCTGCCGAAGGAAAGAAAAAATCGCAGGTGGAGGAATATCTCGATTTTTATGGAGGCTCGGGTGTTCAACATATTGCAGTGGCAACTGATGATATTGTTTTTACTGTAAAAGAAATGCTTAAAAGAGGTATAGAATTTTTGCAAGTACCTGACAGTTATTATGATAGCCTTTCAGCAAGAATAGGTAAAATTGATGAAGAAATAAACGAATTGAGACCTTTGGGGATTTTAGTTGATAGAGACGAAGATGGTTATTTACTTCAAATTTTTACAAAGCCAATCGTATCAAGACCAACTTTGTTTTTTGAAATAATTCAAAGAAAAGGGGCAAAATCATTTGGAAAAGGCAATTTC
>JANPIG010000004.1:0-5158 GCA_031424875.1 Cytophagales bacterium | reverse complement strand
GTTGCCTTGGTAAGACCCAAAGGGTAAATCAACTACCACCAAGGCTCGTTTTACCCCTTTTACTACGGATGTTGCGTGGTATATCATCTGGTCGAGCGTAATAGGCAGCGTAGTTTCGTGTCCTGCCATGACATTGGAGGCAGAATCACCCACCAAGATTAAATCCACCCCTGCGGCATCTACAATCCGAGCCATTGAAAAATCATAAGCAGTAAGGCAAGATATTTTCTCACCTCGATTTTTCATTTCTTGCAAAATATGAGTCGTAACTCTTTTTATTTCAGTATGTACAGACATATACGTTAGTTTTTTAAAAGTTGGGGGTTTAAGAGGGTGGTACGATTTTTTTGTAAAATTTCATTGACGATTTGCCTTTAAACAAAATATTAACTTTGAGTGTACGGTATATGATTTTACAAACTATATTCTATCTTTGTGATAATCGTGATGTACAAAATTAGGATTATAGTATGTAATAATTAATAAAATACCTCAATTCCTTATTTTTTTGTGAAAAAAAGTATCATTTTTCTTATATGAACACTTGTTTTTTTGGAAAAAGCGTTACTTTTACCCACTCAAATCGTACAACTACTAAATTATTCCGTCACAAAACCCGTTCATTTATCAAAATCAAGTAAATATGAAACAGACTTTTTCAGGAAACAGTCTTTTGCAAAAAACAACAAAAAGACTCAGTATGGGGCTTTTGACTTGCCTTGCTGTAGGTCATTTAGCATCAGCCCAAACCGACTTGAAAACCACTGGCACTAAACCTACGGTTGTTAGTTCTTTAACAGACAATGGTATTACTACCACTACCTATTCAAACGGACAAGTAGTAAAAACAGTTGCTGACGGTTATTATCTTGACTCGGCATTTTACAAAAATAGTAATGTTTTGCGTTCGACAAAACCAAAACGATATTGGAAAATTACAGATCGTGTTGGTATTGCTATTCCATTTTGCAAGGACGGTGAAGATAAATCATTGTTCTTGACACCAGGAGGTTATAATTCGTTATCTGTAAATCACTTTTGGGGAATCATTGGTGTAGGATTAATGGGAGGCTATCAAAACTTTAATGTTAGTGATGACTACAAGGGCGCTGATGGTCAAATTTCTAAAAATGCAAAAATTTTAGGAATCAGCCCAAGTGCTTTAAAATATGATACTCAAGGGAACTACGAAGATTTTTATTTATTAATTGGTCCAGCTTTAGCATTACCAATTGGCAAAAAATTTAATATTGATATTGATTTTAAGGGTGGTTTATTCAATAGTTCCGCTATGAGATATGGTGCTGTAACAGCTGGAGCTTTAGGAGCAGACCAATTGGTTTTCCGTGCATCACCTTCTGCTTCAAAAAACCAGTTAGGTGGTTTATTAAACGTTGATTTCCTTTATAATATTTCTAAAAATTGGGCTGTTGGATTGAATGCTCAAGGATTCTTGACTTCAACACCATACACTGTAGCTGGTGGGGATGTTACCCCGGCTTCAACAAAAGTATTGACAAGAGAATATACTCGTACGCACGGGGGCTGTAATTTTGGTTTAGCCCTTTCACATACATTTGGAGAGAAAACTGGAAATACAGTTTATTCATTATTGCCTCCTCCTCCAGCACCAGTTGTTTGTGCGATACCTACGTTACAAGGTGGAAATGGAAAAATTTACGACAATGGTTCAACAGAAATTCCAACATTTGCTTGGAAAAGTACTTCTGCAACGCCAGAGAATGAAGAATATATTTTTAAGTTGTACAAAGCTGACGGATCGGGAGTTCCAACTTACCAACAAACTACTAAGAACACTTCTTTGAGTTTGCCAGCTAATGTTTCATTAGTAAATGGTGATGACTGTAGCTTCTATTACTATACAGTTCAATCAAGTGTAGAAGGAAAATGTTTGTCAGAAGCAACAGCAGCAAGTTTTGGATATCGTGCTAAGCCAGTTGCGCAGAACATTGTAGCAGCAAAGCCTTTTGAAGATCAATACATGTTTAAAATCTTTGGTGGCTCAACAGCAACTAAGTATTTTGGAGGAACACAGGGATATGCACCTCGTCGTAGAGTTCGTAGAGCTTCTTCAGTGGCTCCTACTACTAATGTTGCAAAGCCAAAGCGTTTAGTGCCAAGACGTAAGAAATCTACTGGTTTGGCAGGTGTTACAACCTATAGCTCAACGGTTAATTACGAAAACGTAGCAACTAATCCAAATATCGTTTGGCCTAAAGATTTACCATTACCAAAGAGTCCTTCAATCTATGAATACGAAGTTCAGCGTTTGAATGCAGGTGATTGTAAGCCAACGGGACAAGTAGCAAAATATAAATTCTATATTGATCCTAAAAATCCAACTGATATTCGTATTATTCCTGATAAACCTAAGAAGAGATAATCTTCAAGTGGTTTGATAAAAATCCTCTTCGTGTAAACGTAGAGGATTTTTTTGTTTTTAAACTATGCACTACCTATATAATCATTGATAAATCAATAGTTTACTAAGGTAGCTGTACCAAAAATATTTTTTCTAATTAGCTAACACAACCTTTTGTAAAGTTTTTACGTCTTTGTATAAATCCTTTCAGTATATGAAAAAAACAATGTTAGTAATCGCACTTGGTACTGCGATTCTATGGAGTTGTAAATCTACGATTGATAACCCTGAGAATCTGCAACCGCTGTTCAACGTTCCTGCCTGCGTGCAGGCGAAAATTGATTCAATAAAAAATGTTCCCGTGTGGAATCCACCTGCCAGTATTTATTCGTATGTGTATAAGAATCAGACTGTGTATAGTTTTTCAGCGGATTGTTGCGACCAGTATAATGTGGTATATGATGCAAATTGTAAAGTGATTTGTTCATCCAGTGGTGGGATAACGGGAAGTGGTGACGGAAGATGTCCAGATTTTCAGAAGATGGCAACTAATGAGACATTAATCTGGAGAGATAGTAGAAAAAATAAATAGCTTATGGAGACTGCTGAAAGCCCCGAGGATTTTTCTTGGGGCTTTTTTTGACTCGTATGGCTGGTGTGTCATTACCAAATACATTTGCATATACATAACAATCAAAGTTACTTATCCAAATGTATTTGGTAAAAACCTAACCCACGGATATACTATACAGGGATATACTTTATTAAAAAAGTAAGGAAATATTTTTCGCAATTTACGTATTAAAATAAAAAAAAGCCCTCCTGAAATCAATTCAGAAAGGCTTCTCATTATTTTAAAATCGTTATATCTAAAGATTTACACCATTTCAACCTTCTGTTCCATACGCTTACGTATGCTTGGGTCGAGGTATATTTTACGCATACGAATTGACTTTGGTGTTACTTCCAAATATTCGTCTTTTTGGATGTATTCCATTGATTCTTCCAAAGAAAACTGAATTTTCGGAGCAATTTTTACGTTAGTATCCGTTCCTGAGGCACGCATATTTGTTAATTGCTTAGCATTTTGAAGGTTTACTTCAATATCGTTCTGACGGTTATGCTCGCCTACTACCATTCCTGCATAAACTTCTTCAGTTGGGTCGATAAAGAAAACTCCTCTATCCTGCAGTTTATCCACAGCATAAGGCGTAACTACACCTGAATTCATTGAAATTAAAGAGCCGTTGATACGTCCTGGAATTACTCCTTTATAAGGTTCGTAAGCAATAAAACGGTGTGCCATAATGGCTTCTCCGAATGTAGCAGTCAATACTCTTGAACGCATACCAATTAAACCACGTGAAGGAATTTTGAACTCTAAATGTTGCAAATCTCCTTTAGGTTCCATAATCAAAAGTTCTCCTTTTCCTTGCGTTGCAATTTCAATTACTTTACCAGCTGATTCGTCTGGAACATCAACTACTAATGATTCGATTGGTTCAAGGCGCTCGCCGTTTTCACCTTCTTTGAAAATAACTTGTGGCTGGCCTACTTGCAATTCATATCCTTCACGACGCATCGTTTCGATAAGTACCGACAAGTGAAGAATACCACGACCGAATACTAAAAATTTATCTTCTGAATCCGTTGGAACAACTTTCAGAGCCAAGTTTTTCTCTGTCTCTTTGTATAAGCGATCTCTTAAATGGCGTGAAGTTACAAATTTACCTTCTTTTCCAAAGAAAGGAGAGTTATTAATCGTAAACAACATATTCATCGTAGGCTCATCAATTGAGATACGTGGTAATGCTTCGGGGTTTTCTAAATCTGAAACTGTATCACCAATTTCAAAATCTTCAATACCCATCATCGCACAAATTTCTCCCGAGCTTACTTCCGAAACCTTAGCTCTTCCTAATCCTTCAAAAACCTGTAATTCTTTGATTTTCATTCTCTTAGTAGTTCCATCAGCTTTCATTAAGGCAACTTGCATACCTTCTTTGAAAGTGCCACGATGAACACGCCCTATGGCAATACGACCTACAAAAGAAGAATAATCCAATGAGGTAATCTGCATCTGTGGTGTTCCTTCATACGTTTTTGCGGGAGGAATACTATCGATAATTACATCTAAAAGTTCGGTAATATCCTCCGTTTTGCGTTTCCAGTCAGTACTCATCCATCCTTGTTTTGATGAACCATAAAGCGTTTGGAAGTCCAATTGGTCTTCAGTTGCTCCTAAGTTGAACATCAAATCAAAAACTTGCTCATGTACTTCATCTGGGCGACAGTTTTCTTTATCTACTTTATTGATAACTACGATTGGCTTTAATCCTAAGTCAAGAGCTTTTCCTAATACGAAACGAGTCTGTGGCATAGGACCCTCAAAAGCATCCACTAATAAACAAACGCCGTCAGCTAACTTCAATACACGCTCAACTTCACCACCAAAATCACTGTGACCTGGGGTATCAATAATATTAATTTTTACGCCATTATAGCGAACAGATACGTTTTTAGAAACGATTGTGATGCCACGCTCACGTTCCAAATCGTTGTTATCGAGGATTAAATCTCCGAATTCTTGGTTGTCTCTAAACAACTTTGAGGCGTGAATGATTTTATCAACGAGGGTAGTTTTACCGTGGTCAACGTGGGCAATAATGGCAATGTTACGGATGCTTTCCATGATTTGTAATTTTAGGGTGCAAAGGTACGGAGATTATCTTAGAAAAGTGCTATTTGACAGTAAAAATAATGAAGAATTAATTT
>JANPIG010000003.1:0-5711 GCA_031424875.1 Cytophagales bacterium | reverse complement strand
GTTCATTTTATCACCAATTTTCCCCTGCAAGTTTATCTGCATTTGGTTGGAAAAGAACAAATTACTAACCCTTCTCAGTTCTACAGCGGTGGCTGGATTATCATAAAACCTACTTTCATAGCCAACATCTACAATAATATTTCCAGCGGGTTTCAAATCAATATTAGCTCCTCCAAAAATTCGGTCAATGGCGGGTGGAAGATCAATTTTGGGTAATAATCCACGCCCTTTCGTATCATCTTTTCCATCCTGTGAAGAGGCAAATTTCTTCCAATAATCTCGCATAAAACGATCTTCTTGCAACTTATTGAACTCCTTGATTGTCATTCTTTCAGCAGGACGAAAATTTTTATCCCCAGACAATCCCTTTGTTTGTTCATAAACCGAAATCTTACCAGCCGAATCCAGTTTAAACTCGGTACTAATATCTTTGGGGTCTTTCAGAATAAAGGGTGATGATGGTGTTTTCTCAGAGAAGCGATTCGTAAGTCGGTCACGAAGTTTTAACCTCGGGCGACGACCAGATTTAACAACAGTATCAAGAGATGAAGAGGGTTTTAAACTTTCTGATAATTTTTGTGTCATAAGTCTAAGGTCAAACTTATGCATGGGGGTAACTAATGCAAGTGATGCAAATACAGAGAAAACAAGAAATCCAGAAATTATGTAAAACTTTTTATGTCGCACAGTTTATAGCTTAATGGTCAAAGAATGAGGAATTTGTTTTAATAGATTAAATACTTTGCTAATTTTCAAACGTCTAAAACCCTGCCAATATTATAAAAACATTAGAATTAGTTATGAAAACAGTCTTCAAACTATCTCAATGCTAATTTGATTAATTGTTCAACAGTAATATCATCTCCCTCTTTCTTTAAAATAGCGTCCAGACTCTTTTCTGCCACGTTTTTTGGAATACCAAGTGTTACTAATGCTGCCAAGGCTTCGCTCTTTACTTTACCAGTAGTAGTAGAGAAAATGGTAGCAGGAGTGATACCCAACATATTTTCTTTCCGCAGTTTATCTTTTAATTCTATAATGGCACGTTGGGCTGTTTTGGCACCAATACCTTTGATGCTTTGAATAGTTTTCACGTCTTCATTCATTAAAGCATTCCTAATTTCACCTGATGACATAGACGACAACATCACCAAAGCTGTGTTTGCCCCAATGCCCGAAACACTTAATAAATCCAAGAAAAGTGTCTTTTCATCAGGTTCTTTAAAACCATAAAGGGTATGAGCATCTTCACGAATACTCAAATACGTGTATAGCCGACAACGCTCGTTGCCATCTTTCAAAGCCCCATAAGTTTGCAAAGAAATTTTGATTTCATATCCTACCCCATTGGCATCAATGATGACATAAGCAGGGTCTTTGTGCGTAAGTTTTCCGTCAATGTATGCGTACATATATTTTTAGTTATCAGTTGTTGGTAAGGTATTATCTCATAATAATACTAAATATAAATTGACTGCAATTCTTAAATAATGCTCCTTCCTCATTCTGAAAGAATCTAACTTTCAGATTAACAAGGAGGCTTTTTTTGTTTTAAAACAAAAATTAAATATGAAATAAATGTTGAAGATTTAACACATAATCTTTATCTAAAAATAGTAGTAATTTTCAAATCAAAACGTTTTTTTTATAAATCATAAAAAATCCGCATAACGAAATAGCCATGCGGACTTTTTATAATTGTATGAGTTTAAATATCGTCAAACCCTAATCCTTAATTTCCCAATCCCTAAACGCCTAAATCATGATACTCTAATTTTCATTCCCGCCTTCACTACATTTCCTTTGATTCCATTCAATTTCTTTAATTTGTCAATTGAAATTCCTCCATAGCGTTGTGAAATATTCCAAAGGGTATCACCATTTTGAACGTTATAAAAACGAGTTTTACCTTTTTTAATCGCCTCTTTTTCTTTCGAATTACTACGAGCATATTTTACTTGACTCGTAACAGCAGTTTCTTTATAAATTACCAATTTCTGACCAGGTTGAATTGTTGATTTTTGTAAATGATTCCAAACCTTTATATCATAAATTTCAACATCAAATTTTTCAGCAATTTCTGTAAGATTATCTTTTTTACGAACGACGTAATATTGTTTTTTGGGTTTTTTATTGATAACAACATCTTCTATGTCATCATCTACTATTTCCTGTTCTACCACTATTTTAGGTTCTGACCGTATTGTAGCAGCAGCCATGACAGGGGTCGTAATAATAATAGGTTGTTCAGAAGAACTGGCCACAACTGTCTCGGTTGATTGTTGAGGTAATTCAATAGGATTATAAGTAGGTATTTTAGTGGCTGAATCTAATATCATCTGACGATTCGATTTAAAATAAGCCAAGTTATCTTTAGGCAAACGCAAAGTAAAATTGCGAGTATAGCCAGGAAGTATGTGCGTTAAAATATGTGGGTTTAATTTCTGAATATCTTCCAAATTGATATTACTCAAACTTGCCAATCTATCTAAATCCATGTAAGAATTTACATGAATAGTATCTTGGGCAATGGCTGTTTCAAAAGTTTCTCCAAAAATATCATGAGAATCGGCGTGATTCATCATGTATAAAATACCGATATACTGTGGTACGTAACCACGGGTTTCACGAGGGAGACAATCATAAATAGCCCAAAAAGTTTGACCACCGTTGCACCGACGAATGGCTCTACGTACATTGCCAGGACCAGTATTATATGCTGCTAATACCAATTGCCAATCTCCAAAAATATGATACAATTGACGCATATACTTACAAGCAGCTTCTGTGGCTCTTTCAGGATCAAAACGCTCATCAACATATTCATCAATTCTTAAGCCAAAATCTACTCTGGCAGTCTTTGGCATAAATTGCCAAAGTCCACCAGCACCAGCTCTTGAGATTACTTTAGGATTGAGACCAGACTCAATCAAAGACAAGTACTTTAGTTCGTCAGGCAAACCATATTTTTTTAAATATTTTTCATACAAAGGAAAATATACGCCTTTGCGTTCCAGCATAGTCTTTGTGAAAGAAGGCTTACGGAAAGCAAAATATTCTACAAACTGATGAGTTACAGCATTGTAAGTAAGTTGAATCTCTTTTTGAAGTGCCTGTAATCGAGGCTGCACAAGGGCAGGATCAATCAGCCAAGTCTGTTCCAGAACAATGGGCTGTGGAGTGGTTGCAACGGTAGAATCCGTCTGAATAGTTTGTGGTTCTGAACCTGCGGTTACTTGAGCAGTAGCGGATACGCTACCCATAAGTATTAGTCCGAAAAAATACTTGCTCAACGTGGCGAATTTCATGCAGTAAGGATTTAAGTACTTGTGGGCTAAGTGGTTAATGATTATTACATTATCACAAAATTACATAAAAATAACCTGAAAATGCAAGTTTTATTGTAAGAAATATCGAAAGAATTTATAAAATAAGGAAGCCTTCATTTGAAATGACAGCTTCCTATTGTTTATAGAATTTTATTAGCAAATGATAATAATTCTGCTTCTTGAAATGCTCCTGCCATGAGTTGAAAACTGATTGGTAAACCTTCATTATCCACTCCATTGGGAATAGAAATAGCAGGTAATCCTACTACATTAGCCTGTACCGTAAACAAATCCCCTAAGTACATTTGAATAGGGTCAGCAGTTTTTTCACCTACTTTATAGGCTGTAGTCGGCGTAGTGGGACATACTAAAAAGTCGTATTCTGTTAATAAATTATCCGTGAATTCTTTGATTAATCTCCTTACTTTTTGAGCTTTTGTATAATAGGCATCATAATAAGAGGCACTTAATACGAAAGTTCCCAGCATAATTCTTTTGCGAGTTTCCTTTCCAAAACCTTCAAAACGGGTTTTTTTGTACAATGTCATCAAATCAACTGCCTCAGAGCTTCGATGTCCGAATTTTACCCCGTCAAATCTTGCTAAATTTGAACTTGCTTCTGCCGTAGTAAGAATATAATAAGTTGGCAGAAAATATTTTATCATTGGGAAATCAACTGCCTCCACAATATGACCTTGTGATTTTAAGAAATCTAATTTTGCCAAAGTAGCTGATTTTACTTCAGGCTGTAAGCCTTCACTTTCAACAGCTTCACGCAAATACCCAATTTTATACTGTATTTTTTGGGGTTTTAGTTCTGAATATTTTTCGACGGGTAAAGTGGAAACCGTACTGTCTTGTTCGTCTTTTCCCGCAATTATCTCTAATAACAAAGCAGCATCTTCAACTGATTTGGTGATGGGGCCTATACAATCAAAAGAAGAAGCATATGCAATGAGTCCCCAACGTGAAACTCTGGAATAAGTAGGTTTCAAGCCAACCAGACCACAAAATCCTGCGGGCATACGGACAGAACCACCTGTGTCAGTACCCAATGAAGCAAAACACATATCCGCTTGTACTCCCACCGCCGAGCCTCCCGAAGAACCACCTGCAACTCGGTTGTCTCCCACTTCATTCAAACAAACGCCAAAAGCTGAATTTTCATTGGTTGACCCCATGCCAAATTCATCACAATTTTGTCTGCCAATGATGATAGCATCTTCTTCTAACACTCTTTGTACGGCAGTAGCATTAAATTGAGATTCAAAGCCTTTCAAGATATTACTTCCAGCTTGTGAAACATGATCTTTATGACAAAGCAAATCCTTGATTCCCAACACCATACCGGCTAATTTCTTGGCAGTTCCCGCTTTTATTTTAGCATCAACTTCATCCGCTTTTATCAGAGATTCTTCTTCATAAATCGATAAAAAAGCGTTTAATTTCCCATTCTTTTCTTTAATATTTTTAAGATAATATTCCACCAATTCACGACAGGTAATTTTGCCCGCATACAGGTCATTTTGAATGGTTTTTAGGGTAATATATTTTTGCATAAAAAACAAAAGCATAGTGATTAAGTATTAGGTATTTAGTATTAAGTCTTAAGTTTTGCAACAAATTATTAAAATCGCAATTTTCTTTATACTTTATACTTTGTACTTAATACTTAACCTCTATGCTTTAATAAAATTCTTTAAAATTACTTTGTTGTTGTTGTTGTTGCAGTTTCGTCGTCCATACTTTTTGAAATATGGTCTTGAACGTCTTTTTGTGCCTCCTTGAATTCCTTCATTCCCTTACCTAAGCCTTTCATTAATTCTGGCAATTTTTTACCGCCAAACATTAATAAAACTACCATTCCTATCAAAACTAATTCCCCAGTTCCGAGATTTCCCAATAATAAAAATATTGATGTGAGTGTCATGTCTGTATTTGTTAAAATTTATGTAAAGATACGAGTTTTTTTATATGTTGGATGTTGTTTGGTTTGTTTTTTCCCAAGCCTCAAAATTGGTAAAATCATCAGCCAATGAAGAGAAAAGCCACATAGTTAAGGCGAAGTCATCGGTTAAGCCTAAAAAAGGGATAAAATCTGGAATAAAATCAATAGGTGAAACGAAATATAATAATACTGCAATAATTTTGACGATACTTCCCCAAGGAATTACCTTGTAATCGCCTGTAACATAAGCCTTTACCATTCTACTTAACGTTGTTACTTTATCCGACAATACGCTCCCCACACTGGTATTTCTTTCATTAGCTACTGTTTTAGCCTTAGTCAAAACTTCTCGTAATAGTTCTAAAATTGCTAAACCTTTGCCAGCAAATTTTCCTGCTCTTTTTGTAGCTGTTTTAAAAAATATTGATTTTAAT
>JANPIG010000002.1:0-2188 GCA_031424875.1 Cytophagales bacterium | reverse complement strand
GTTGGCATCCAATTGATGAAACACCAAGCAACTATACACTTTATCAAATTGAGCATCTGAATAAGGAAATATCCCACCATCATATAAATCCAATGTTACTTCTAACCTTTGATTAGTTAATTTATGTTCGGTAATTGCTTTTACTTTGGGGTCAATATCCAGACCAGAAAGCTGTATGGAGGGATTTTGCGTTTTGAGTTTAATTAAATTCTGCCCCGTACCGAAACCAAACTCTAAAATTTTCTCATTGTTTTGAGGGTTAATTTCTTTGATAAGTGTTTCACGAATTCTCTTTTCAGGCATCGTCAAACGAATCGTTAGGTCATAATAATTGGTCAAAAAATCATAACCTAACGCTGGAATGAATGGTTTATTTTGCATTCTAAAATCAGTGTTTATGGTCGGTTTTATTCATATCACTTTCGGGCATACAATGATTTTCGTATAAACAGTGTACCGCACAGGCAGCTTGTTGTTTGTAATTATTGTGCAAAAGCATAACCGTTTCACCCTTAGCATTGGTTACTTTACACATTCCTGAATGGTTTGCTTTGCCAACGGTATATTTATCTTCATTATCCTTAAAATAATAAACAAACGTTCCATTTTTAGGGGCTGTGCCGATTATCTTTCCATCTGAATCAACAATGTTTCCTTTACCGTCCACCTTAGTCATGGACTTACCCGCTTGGTCGAATCCACCTTCTGAGGAAATGCTTCCAATTTGGTTTTTTCCATTCAAAATATGCCCTTTATAATCTACCATTGGGGTTGTTTTTTGGGCGAAAACGCTTAAAGAAGCGATAAAAAATAGAGCGATAATTGCAATTGAATTTTTCATTTTAGTATTTATTTTATGTTTAATTATTTGAAATACAGATACTTACATCATCATTAATATCATAGTTCCACTC
This sequence comes from Cytophagales bacterium, assembly GCA_031424875.1. Taxonomy (GTDB): domain Bacteria; phylum Bacteroidota; class Bacteroidia; order Cytophagales; family Spirosomataceae; genus Arcicella. The sequence continues at coordinate 1,274 of JANPIG010000002.1, read as the reverse complement.
ATTCCAATCATCAGGGCATCTTCAATAATGGTTACGGTACTCATGGGTAAATTAAAGACTGCCCCTAAACAAGCACATTGGATTTTCTTTTTGTTCAACACACTTTGCAGAACGCCAATAATACTGATACTCATAACGATAAAAGTTAGAATGTTAATTAACATAGGCTGGAAGTTCATCAAATACGCTAAACCCAATCCCAATTCAATAAAAGCGTATAAGTAACCCCAAACGGGTATTTGTTTCGCAAGCACATCATACATTTGATAACTTTCGGCGAATCCTTTCAAATTCAATAATTTAAAGAAGGAAAATATCAAGAAAAAACCAGCCATAAAATGCCCCATCCATAGCATAAAATCGAAAGAATCATTACGCATTTGAATCAATAGGGTAACTACCGAAATGTAGCCAAATATTAATACAATGGGTTTATAGGTCTCAAACCAAGATTTCGCTTGCTCGACAGTTTCGTTGTGTTGAATGGAGATTATTTGGTATTTACTATCCGTTCCTCCTAATACTTCTTGAAAATTATGGAGGGCAATATGCTTATCCATTGAAATAATGGCCGTCTTATTATCTTTTGAAACTTCCACCGATTTAACATTTTCTAAACTCAATAAACTACTTTTTACTTTGGCTTCACAGCTTCCACAGGTCATGCCTGTGAGTTGATATGTATGGGTCATTTTTATTAATTTTTACAAAAAGGACGGCATGATTTACGGGCATGAATACCACAAAATCATGCCGTCCTTAAACTTTAAACTTAACGTAAAGTTCTAAAAATCAACATTTTACTTGTTATAAAATTCTCAATGAATTTTATATAATTTTCGGATTAGTAACTCCTAACATTTTATTTCACTTCCATATTTAACATCATTCCATCGTCTCCGTGTTCAAGGTTATGACAGTGAAAAACGAACTTTCCTTGTTGCCCAAATTTCATAATAACTTGTACTTTTTCTTTTGGGGCTACTAATACAGTATCTTTCCAACCTTTTTCTTGTGGTAAGATAATATTTCGTCCACCAGACCGTGAAACAACTTGAAATTCGACTCCGTGAATGTGCATTGGATGGGCTTCGTCTCCCGTTGAATTATCAAACTCCCATGTTTCAGTTGCTCCTAAACTAACGGTTTCATCAATACGATTAGCGTCATAGACTTTGCCGTTGATTTTGTGCATTCCACTGTTCATCGCCATCATATCCCCCGTTAAAACAAATTTTCTGGTCTTGGTTGAACCCGTAAGTTTTGGAACTGGA
>JANPIG010000001.1:0-8065 GCA_031424875.1 Cytophagales bacterium | reverse complement strand
CGATGAGCTTTTCGGCGGGAGAATCGGCAAATATTTTTTCGGCAGCCCCAGATGTGAGTTTCAGAATGGTGAAAATGAGTTTTGTAGATTCTTTGGGAGCTTTCAATGCCGCCGTTGCCATGAATCCTCATATTATTACTTGCAGTTGGGGAAGCGATAAACGAACCGCCGCCAGTCTATCAGCCGCAGATTTGATGTTGGCAGTTGCCATTTCCAATGCCGTCAGGACTGGCATTGTGGTAGTTTTTTCAGCAGGAAATGGTCATTATGGCTTCCCAGGACAACATCCCGACGTAATTTCGGCAGGTGGTACTTTCATGAGTCCAGATGGTTCTCTCCGAGCCAGCGACTATGCCAGTGGGTTTATAAGTCCCAATTATCCCAATCGCCGTTGCCCAGATTTATGCGGATTGGTGGGTATGAAACCCAAAGCGGCTTACATTATGCTTCCAATAGAACCGAATGATGGGATTGATAATGACTTATCTGCGGCGGGGGCATTGCATCCAAATGGAGATGAAACCGCTCCCAATGATGGTTGGGCGGCATTTAGTGGTACTTCAGCAGCGGCTCCGCAGTTGGCGGGTGTATGTGCTTTAATAAAACAAATACGTCCTGCACTTACTCCTTCGCAAATTCGTGAAATTTTGAAAAGAACGGCTCGTGATGTTACTACCGGCAATTGTAATACTGCTTCCACAGGGGCTGCAGCCACCATTGGCAACGACCTTGCTACGGGTGCAGGCTTAGTAGATGCCTTCGCAGCGGTTAGATTAGCATTAACTTTTTGATTTGAAAATTACCCTAAACTTTAAAATTCTCCCTTAATATTCTCAAGACTCCATCACCCACTTTGTTCCTGATTCGTTGCTATAACTTCTTGAATATCAGACCATTTTAAATAGTTGTAATAAAATTTATTCACAAACAGAATTTTTTTTTTATTAACTAAATTAAATTTTAACATCATGGAAAAAAACGAAAAAGTGAGTATCAAGTATGATGCTTTCGTGAAGGCTGTCCGTCCTGATTCCAAATCTACCGAAGACACGGTGCATTTGGAGGGTTTCATTGGCGAGTCTTCTGTACCCGACCATTTTAGGCTATATTCAGATGCCTCTCTGAATGAATTTGTCGAAATCCCAACGGATGCTGTGCTTCATGCCATTGCGAATTCAAAAGAAGAATCGCCTTTGGGGGGTAGTAAATTATGGATTAAGAAAAGTGCCGTTTACACGTATGGAAACCCTGCCATGACCAATCGTCCACAGGCAAGTTTCTTGGATGGTGACCTTATGCAAGGTTATATGGATTCGATGTATCAGCCAGAGGCAGGTGCTGGCATAGGGAATATGGGCGGTGGAATTTCACAACCTATTACGGGTTGTATTAATCCTACACCAATAACTATTATCTCAAAACCAATTATTTGCAAAAAATCTTTGCTGACACCCTGTTTTACTAAACCCTGGAATCCCATTTGTAATATTCAGACAAAACCCATTATCTGTCAAATAAATACAGGAACGGTTTGTTTTCCCACTATTACAAAAGGACCTATTGTTTCTATTGCAGATTGTCCAAGTTTCCCTTGTCCCACGCCAACATTCAAGACTGAAACCATTAATCCTGGTGGTGGAATAGGCGGTGGCGGAGTAATGTCAGATTTTTCAGGCGGAAGTTTTAATCCGTATTTTGATGGCGATTTATATCAAGGCTACATGGACTCCATGTATCAGCCTGATGCGGGTGCGGCAGGTATGCAAGATGGTGGTATGGGCAACATGGGCGGTGGTGCTTCACAACCCATTACAGGCTGTGTTCAGCCAACAATTATAACCATTAACCCTGTAAATTGTCCAATACAACAGATTACACGCCCTGTTATAGCTTGTAATCCTCAATTTACACGACCATGGTTTGGTTGTCCTCCTCCATTTACTCGATTTAATTTTCCTCCATGCAACCGTATTACATTGTCTGCGCCTTGTTTTAGAACAGTCTTGGGTTGTCCTCCTATCAGAACATTGGCAGGTTGTCAAAGTTTAGCTTGTACTATACAAACTGGAACAACCGTAATAAATCCAGATGGCGGTATTGGACAACAAAATGCTGGCATGGCAGACCCATCGGGCGGAAGTTTTAATCCGTATTTTGATGGAGATTTATATCAAGGTTACATGGATGCCATGTATCAGCCTGATGCAAGTGGAGCAGGTACGCAAGCAATGGGTGGAGATGGAGGAATGTCTCCTTTCGGACCACCACCTCCAAGCTCTCCGATAGTATGTCTGCAAATCACGCAAAATCAAACAATCTGTAATATTCGTTCACGGGTTATCATTTGTGTTACTCGTATAAATCAGTTTTGTCCAACTCGTGATTTCAGAATTTCTCGTTGTATAGCTTGTCCACCGTGGACTTGGACTCGTCCACCCATTACAACAACTTTTCCACCAACTACCACCTTTCAAACCACAAGACCAACTGGAACAATTTTCAATCCAGGCGGAGGAATAGGCGGTGGACATCAATTTGACAATGATTTCTATGGTTCATTTGACCCCTATAGTGGGTATTAATCAGTAAATTTAATAGGTAGAAGGGACGTTCCCTTCTACCTAAATTTATCCTCAAAAAAATATTCATAAATCGTGATCGTTTCGGCGAACCGTTCATTTAATCATAAATCATTGATATGATACTGACTGAATCAAATATTGCTCATTATTTATTAGACAAAGGGCTTATCAAGGATAAATCCATTGTTGAAGGGAAATTTACGGCCCATTTGGCAGACAGTCGTAACAACAATTTTATCATTAATCGTGATTTCCCTGAGCAATCACAATATTTCATCAAGCAAGTAAAAGCTTTAGATAAAGAAAAAACTGACACGCTCAAAATTGAAGCCACGTGCTATTGGCTGGCAAATAATGATTCTGATTATCAGACACTTAAAGAATTTTTACCAAAATACTTTGACTATGATTATCTCAATCATATCCTCATCATTGAAAACCTTTCAGATACTATTTCGCTCAACGATTATTTCGTTCAGACCCAAGCTGTTTCCATAGAAATTGCTCGGCAACAAGCTGAAATATTAGCCTCTTATCACGGAGTTTTAAGCAGCCGTATTCAACAGTCGCAGAGTATGAAACTCTTTGCCAAAGCCAAGCCTTGGGTGTTCACGATTGGAAGTCAGGATTTTTCGCAATGGATGAATACTGCCCCCAAAGCCGAACAACAAACCATGCAGTTGATAATGGGCAATCAAGAATTTATGACTTTAATCCGTCAATTAGAAAATACTTGGGAACAAAAAAGCCTTGTTCATAATGACATTAAACTAACTAACTTCTTGGTAAACAGGGATATAACGGAAAATAAACCCGCAAAAGTCAGATTAATAGATTGGGAACTTGCTGATATTGGTGACCCGCTTTGGGATGTTGCGGCACTCTTTTGTGGATATTTAATGCTCTGGATTCAAACTTCGGATATGCAGTATCATTATTTACCCATGAATTTTTCGCCTGAAACTTTAAAACCCGCTTTCCAAGAATTTTGGAAAACTTATACACAAAAAATGAATTTCACACCCGCTCAAAACCGTGAAGCCATTTTGAAAATCATGAAATTTTGTGGTCTAAAACTGATTCATACCTGTTTCGAGACAACGCCCTATACCCAAACATTACAACCTCAAAGTGCCAAATTATTACAGTTAAGTTTAAACATTCTAAAAAATCCAGAAATGTCAATCGGTTCATTATTAGGAATAAATAGTCAGTAAGTTTTAAGTCAGTAAGTCGTTAAGTTAAAAAAATCCGTGGCACGCCTAAACTCGTATTGTAAACCTTGCCACAGATTTATTAGCAGAATTGTTTCAACAAATCAACAATTCAACAACTCAATAATTAATTATCATGGAAAATCTCAATATTCAAGTCATAGACAATATCGTTCAGCGGATTGACCTTAGTTCAGACCGCCATATTTTTTTCGATAAACAGCCTTATGCTTACACACAAGCCCTTCCGCAAGGGCAAACACCGAGTGTTCAAATGCTTACGGAAGGACTGCAAAATCTGATTTATTCTGAATTTTATACCAAGCCCAATCGCTCTGTTCAGAATCAAGCTATTCCTACCGTGGAAGAAATAGAAAAATTTATGGAAGAATTGAGTAAAAAAAACACTACTCAAGAACGGTTTGACGAAGGTTGGACGGTGCTTTCAGTTGATTATCAGGGAGTTATACTCGCTCAGAAGGGTTCTTACAAACGACACATTCAAGCAGGGGAATACATTAATGTTACGGGCTTTGGCAGAAATGCACAACAAGGTGATACTCTGAAACTTTTCACCCGAAAAGAACACAAAGACCCCAACGGAGGGTTTTATTTTATTTTTGGCAATCATCAAAGCGAAAATAATCCACAACAAATGGTAAGGGTTTATTTCAATATTCGTCCCGAAGGAAGTCATAAATTAGTGGAAACCATCAGTACTAAACTTAATCATTATCAAGTACCTTTTCAGTTCAAATGCCTTCACCACGAAAGCCTTTATAATCGTGCAGATACAGCAGTTTTATACGTTGAAAAAAGATATATTAATCTGACGTTCAGGGTTTTAAAACAAATTTACCAACCTATAAAACCTTATCTAAATCACGAAGTTCCAGCCTTTACCCGTCGGCTAACTGATGGAATTGGTTTTGCAGAAAATCCCTTAAACCCAAATGAAAGTTTTGGAACAAATTTGAGTAGGATGATTGCCTTGGGCATCCTTTCTGCGACTAATCAACAAATGCCCAAAAATGCTTGGAAACCCGAAATTTTAAAACAGTTCAAAATACGACATTTGGATATAAATGCCCTCTATCTAAACCCAAACACCAAATTTCCGTATCAATTTCCAAAATTTAACTAAGATGCAACCTCAAAAATACCTCCTCGAAACTCGTCAGCAATACGTGCAAGATGCTCATAAAATTGCTTTGAAAATTTGCCGTGATGCTATTTGGCATGGCAATGCTTGCAACTGGATTGGGGCATCCAACGAAGACCATTTTGGCACACCCAAAACCTTCGCCAAAGCCCTAAATTTGGACTTTTATAGTGGTACAGCGGGTGTTTTATACTTCTTAGTTTCGGTCAATAAAACCCTCAAAGATGAGATTTTGGAAGAAACTATTAAAGGCACTGCCCAGCAAATTATTGAGCAAATTCCAGCCCTGACTGAATACGGAAAATTGGGTTTTCATACGGGGCTTTCAGGTATTGCTTTTGCTTTAATCACAGCAGGTGAAAATCTAAAAAACAAGCAATGGACTAAACAGGGGCTACAATTGATGGAGGACATTGATAAATTAGACTTATCAAACCAGGGCTTGGATGTCATTGATGGTGCAGCTGGTACTATTCCTTTACTGATACGTTATGCTCAACAATTTGAACGTTCGAATCTTCTAAAAATAGCCCAAAAATTAGGAAATCATTTGATAGATAAGGCTGAAAAAACAGACCAAGGAAGTTCTTGGAATACGGCTGGGCCTCAGAAGCAAAACCTCACGGGACAAGCTCACGGCGTTTCGGGAATTGCCACCGCTTTGTTAGAATTATTTGTAGTAACACAGCAAGACAATTACAAAACAACCGCCCTTGATGCCCTTCGTTACGAAAACCATCATTTTAGCCATCAGCATAAAAACTGGGCAGATTTCAGAGATTTTTCGCAAATTTCAGGCTTAGGAAATACCCCCCCCGAAGCCTCATTTAGTTCTTGCGCATGGTGTCATGGAGCGGCAGGTATTGCCCTTTCACGTTTGCGAGGGTATCAAATTTTGAACGATGCAAATTTGAAAAAAGAGGCAGAAATAGCAGTACAAAAAACGCTTGAAGAATTACGATTGTTACCCCAAGAAAGTACATCTTTGTGCCATGGTATTGCGGGAAATTCAGATATTTTAATCACCGCCTCACAGATTTTGGGCAAACCAGAATTAATGCTAAAAGCCAATGAATCAGGTGATTATATCTCAAAAAACTTTATTCAGAAAGATATTCCTCTCACTAATGGGCTACATAATACACATGACATTCCAGACATGATGTTGGGGTCAGCGGGCGTAGGATATTTTCTATTAAGACTATCAGATACCAAACAATATGAGTCGGTTTTATTGATTACCCCTTGATGAATAATTCTTTCCTAATAGTGATTTAAAAAGGATATTGCTTACATGACGCTCAACGGAAGTCGTCGTTTAAAACGACGACTTCCGTAAAACACCCATCAAATCTTTAAAATTAATATAAAATCCTACAGGTTACGAATCCCTTGTCAACTCAAAAACCGCCTTCATTATCTCCTCCTCCACTTCATCAAAAGCCTGCCCACGGCGTTCAAAAACGGCTTTTGCTACTTGGTTTGCCTTGCGAAGATGATAGGTTTTGAACTCACCATTGCCAGCACTCCACGAAAAAGAAGGGATGTGTCGGGGTTGAAAATCTGCCCCAAAAATATTACAATTTACACCCACAACCGTCCCTGTATTGAACATCGTATTGATGCCACATTTGGAATGGTCACCCATGATTAATCCTGCAAATTGGATGCCCGTATTCTCAAATTTATTGGTTTCATAACTCCACAAATCCACTTTTGAATAATCGTTTTTCAAGTTAGAATTGTTGGTATCTGCCCCCCAATTACACCATTCGCCAATTACGGCGTTTCCCATAAAGCCTTCGTGTCCTTTGTTGGCATTGCCAAACATGACTGAATTACTGATTTCTCCCCCCACTTTACAAAACGGTCCGATGGTGGTGTTGGGTCGCATTTTGCCACCCATATTTATCACCGAATGTTCCCCAATGGCAAAAGGTCCTTGGATTTTTGCTCCCGCTTGTATGCGTACATCCTTACCTATATATATGCACCCATGCGAAGCGTCTAAAACAGCGGCTTTGATATCAACGCCTTCTTCAATAAAAATCTGCGATTCGTTGTAATAAGCCGTAAATCTATCAGTGATGGGCTGTGAAGTTCTGCCTTTGGTAATTCGGGAAAAATCAGCTTTTATCTGTTCGCCATTATGCGTAAAAATATCAGTCAACTGCCTGATTGATAGACACTCACCTTCAAAAACAACCTTACTTTCAAACACATCAATCGTAGGATTTTCTTCACGATGACGATACGCCAATATTTCATCTTTCGTAATCAAAACCGTATTAGGGCTTAGATTCCTAATCACTTCAATCAATTCATCATTCGGGCAAAGACTTCCGTTAATAAAAACATTATCTTCCAAAAGATTCATCGGATATTTTGCCTGTAAATAGTCTTGTGTAGCGAAGGAAATCTTCGTTTGCAGATAATCCTCCCACTTTTCGGTAATGGTCTGAATACCAATACGGATTTCCGAAACGGGACGAGTAAAAGTAAGCGGTAATAAAGCCTTGTGGGCTTCGAGAGAGTCAAAAAGGATATAATTCATGTCTTAATCGGTAATATATTTCTACAAAATTACAACAAAAGAGTCTTTCAGAAGGTATTTAAAAGCCTTTTTGTCATTTCTTTATAGTAGTTTTATCTTATTATTTTTCACATAATTTCGTAAAGACAATGATTACAATGAAGCATATTGATTTATATAAGAAATATGGCGGTGACGGTGATGGGTTTACTCGTTGTGCTACACCCGAAGAGAAATTATTTATGGACTATAATAGTTGGTCATTAATTGACAATCTTACACAAGATTTATCTCTTGTAAAAAAAGGAATTACTTCTGGGTCTTTTGTTGAATCAACGAATCAAAAATTAATGGAAAATTGCGAAAATAGAGAGACTATACAAGCATTAAAAGAAATAATGTAGAGTAAGGGTCTGGTCGTAGCGTCCGCTACGACCTATAACTCCGTAGAGCGTCCGCTCGTTTTTTGATTAAGCGAGTAATTGTAAATTTCATAAAAGGAGCTCGACAGTTTACCCATTTTAATAACTTGTGATTGATTTTAGGAACGAGTGGACGCTCTATGAATTTTTAG